>NZ_JBVKBI010000014.1:0-223893 GCF_055639035.1 Streptomyces sp. NPDC107654 | reverse complement strand
GGGAACCGCCAGCTCAAACGCGCGATGTTCCTCTCCGCGTTCGCCGCCCTCCACGATCCCCCCTCCCGCACCTACTACGACCGCTGCCGAGCCCGGGGCAAAACCCACACCCAGGCCCTCCTCCGCCTCGCCCGCCACCGCATCAGCGTCCTGTTCGCCATGCTCCGCGACGGAACCTTCTACGAACCCCGAACCCCACGCCTCGCTTGACGAAGGACATAGAGGCACCCCCCCGCGGTCCGGTCGGGACCGGGTCGCTCCCAGGCCCCGTCGGACGCCTCCGGGACCCGCTGCGCGCCCAGGCCCGTCGGACGCTCCCCAGGGTCCGGTCGAGCCGGGTCGCTCCCAGGCCCCGTCGGACGCCCCCCGGATCCGCTGCGCGCCCAGGCCCGTCGGACGCCCCCCGGGGTCCGGTCCGGACCCCGCACGGTGATCCGATCGCGCCCCAGGCCCCCGCCGGACGCCCCCCAGGGTCCGGTCAGGACCGGGTCGCCCCCAGGCCTCCGTCGGACGCCCCCAAGACCCGGTCAAACACCCCCGGCATCCAGTCCGCCCCCGGCCCCCGTCAAACACCCCCGGGATGCAGTCCGCCCCCGGCCCCCGTCGGACGCCCCCGGGGTCCGACGGTCGCCGCCCGAATCCGGTCCGCCCCCGACCCCCGTCGGACGGCCCCGGAATCCAGTACGCGCCCAGGCCCCCGCCGGACGCTCCGGGGGCCCCGTCGGACGCCGCCCCGGATCCGGTGCGGCCGCTGCCGCCGCGCCGGCGGGTTCCCGGCCCCCGCTATCGGTGCCCGGTCCGTCCGCTGCCAGCGCACGAGCGGGGTTCCGCCGCCCCCGCGGCACAGGGCCCGGACCGTCCGCCGTCACAGCGGGAGGGGCTCCGTACCCCGCAGGCCCGGGCCCGGGTCGTCCGCTACCAGCGCACCGGCAGGCTTCTGACGCCCCGCATGAGCAGGCCCGGCAGCCACTCCCCCGGTTCGCCGTCCAGGGTGAGGCCGGGAGCGCGGTCCAGGAGGGTGCCGAGCGCGATCCTGGCCTCCAGGCGGGCCAGGGGCGCGCCCAGGCAGTAGTGGATGCCGTGGCCGAAGGCGAGGTGGCCGCGGGTGTCGCGGCGGATGTCGAAGCGGTTCGGCTCGGCGTACCGCCCGGTGTCGCGGTGGGCGGCGGTGAGGCCCACCAGCACGCCCTGGCCCCGCCCTATCCGGGCGCCGGCGATCTCCAGCGGTTCGGCGGCGTACCGGTAGGTGGCGTTCTGCACCGGGCCCTCCCAGCGCAGCGTCTCCTCGACCGCCGCGTCGAGGAGGGTCGTGTCGGCGCGCAGGGCCGCGAGCTGTGCGGGGTGGGTGAGCAGGGCGAGGACGGCGTTGCCGATGAGGTTGACCGTGGTCTCGTGGCCGGCGATGAGCAGCAGGTAGGCCAGGCCCCGCAGCTCCTGCGCGGAGAGCCGGTCGCCGTCCTCGGCGGTGGTGCGGATCAGGTCGCTCAGCAGATCGCCCGTGGGCCCGGCCCGGCGCTTGTCCTCGATCAGCTCGGTGAGGTACTCGGCGAGGCGGACGGTCGCGTCCCGCTCGCTGTCCTCGCCGGTCGGCGCGACGACCTCCGTGGAGAGCTTGCGGAACTCCGCGCGGTCCATCTCGGGGACGCCGAGCAGCTCGCAGATGACCGTGATCGGCAGGGGGTAGGCGAGGGCGTCGATGAGGTCGGCGCGGCCGTGCGGCAGCATCTCGTCGAGCAGCTCGTCGGTGATCCGCCGGACGCGCGGGCGCAGTTGCTCGACCCGGCGCATGGTGAAGGCGCGCGCGACCAGGCCGCGCAGGCGCGTGTGCTGCGGAGGGTCGGCCGTCAGCAGGTACTTGCCGATCAGCTGCTCGTCCAGCGGCACCTCGCCGATCTTGGCGGTGTCCTTGGCCAGCCGGGCGTCGGCGAGGGCGGCCCGCGCCTCCTCGTACCCCACGACCAGCCAGGTCTCCCAGGATCCGCCCGGCGTGGCGAGCCGGACCCGGTGGACGGGCCCCTGTTCACGCAGTCGCGCGTAGACCGGGTGCGGGTCCCGGCGGAGTGCGTCGCCGCACTCCGTCAGGTCGATCACTGGTTCCATGTCCTCCCCCTTACGGACAGCCCCGAGGTCCCGGACGGCCGCCGGTACCCGGACAACGCGCACGGCGCCCGGCTAGTGCCCGGCGTCGCCGTCCAACAGCCCCGCGTCGTAGGCGAGCAGAGCGATCTGGACCCGGTTGTCGAGGCCGAGCTTGGCGAGGATACGCGAGACGTGGGCCTTGACGGTGGCCACGCTGACGAAGAGTTCGGCGGCGATCCCCGCGTTGGCCAGCCCCCGGCCGACGGCGACGGCGACCTCGCGTTCGCGCTCGTTGAGGACGGCGAGCCGCTCGCGCGCGCGGGTCTGCCGGGAGTCGGCGGCGGTGCCGGCCGCGTGCCGCATCAACTGCCGGGTGACGGCGGGCGACAGGACCGGGTCGCCGGCGGCGACGCGGCGCACGGCGTCGACGATCTCGGCGGGCGGGGTGTCCTTCAGTACGAAACCGGCGGCTCCGGCGCGCAGGGCGTGCAGCACCTGTTCGTCGGCGTGGAAGGTGGTGAGCACCACGATCTGCGGGGCGTCCGGCCGCGCGCGCAGCCGCCGTGTCGCGGTGATGCCGTCCACCGCGGGCATCCGGATGTCCATCAGCACGACGTCCGGCCGGACCCGCCGCACGACGTCCTCGGCCTCCGCCCCGTCGGCCGCCTCCCCCACGATCTCGATGCCCTCTGCCCCGCCGATCATCAGCGCCAGACCGGCGCGGACGAGGGGGTCGTCGTCGACGAGGAGGAGTCTGATCGGCGTCGCAGTCATGAGGGTTACGTAATCACGGGTGGGGCGTGGCACACACGCGCGTGCGGGACGGGGTTACGGCCGGACCGCGCCGGCGGGCGGGCACGCCCGCGTGCGGTGTCCGCGACGGGCGGTGTCCGGTGACGGCGGCCCCAGGGTCCTCGGGAGTCCGCGGGGTCACGGCCACGGCAGCCACCCCCGCACCTCGAACCCCCCGTCGGGCAGCACGCCGTGGCGCAGGTGGCCGCCGGCGAGCGTGGCGCGTTCCGTGAGGCCGATCAGGCCCTGGCCGGAGCCGGGGACGGGGGGTACGTCGGCGGGCGGGGCGGGGTTGGCGACCGTGACCGTCAGGCCGTCGCCGGGGGTGCCGGCGAGACGGACCGTCACCTCCGTGCCGGGGGCGTGCTTGCGGGCGTTGGTCAGAGCCTCCTGGGCGATGCGGTAGGCGGTGCGGCCGACGGACGCGGGTACGGTGCCCGGGTCGGCGACGCGGTGGTCCAGGGTGACCTTCATGCCGGCCTCCCGGCACTCGGCGACGAGGGCGTCCACTGCGGCCAGCGTCGGCTGGGGGCGTCCGCCGGAGGGTTCCTCGCCCTCGCCGGCCCGCAGCACGCCGATGATCTCCCGCAGGTCCTGGAGGGCCTCGTGGGCGCTCTCCCGGATCACCCCGGCGGCCCGCGCGATCTCCTCACGGGGCGCGTCCGGCCGGAACTCCAGGGCGCCCGCGTGCACGCTGAGCAGGGTGAGCCGGTGGGCGAGCACGTCGTGCATCTCCCGGGCGATGGCCTCGCGGGCCAGCCGTTGCGCCTGCTCGGCCCGCAGCCGCGCCTCCGTCTCGGCGTGCCGGGCGCGGTCGCGCAGGCTCAGCATGAGCTGCCGTTTGGACCGTACGAACATCCCCCAGCCGACCATCGAGGCGGTGAGCAGCACGCCCGAGGCGACCGCCCCCGCGTACGGCACGTCGGGGTCGGGCCGCAGCCAGTAGAAGACCGGGAGCAGCGCGGCGGACACCCCGCCCGCCCAGGCCACGTACCGGAAGGGCCGGTGCACGGCGAGCGTGAACAGGGCGACCACGCCCGCGCCGCCCGCGGTGTTCGACAGGAAGGCGACCGGCACCATCGCCACGGCGAGCCCCACCGGCCACCGGCGCCGCAGCCACACGGCGGCGCAGGCCAGGGCGCCCAGCACCTGGTCGAGGGCGGCATAGCCGTACGGGAGGTCCTCGTGCCGCAGGCTGTCCGCGCTCAGCAGGCCGATGAGCACGGCCAGCAGGAAGCAGAGGAAGTCGACCACCCAGTCGCGCGCCGTGCGCCGGGGCCGGCCGCCGGAAGCGCCGGCGTCCGGGTCCAGTTCGTGGATCAGCGCGGAGGGGAACAGCCACCGGCGGCCCGTGATCCGCTGCGGCGTCCGCGCCCTCTCGTCAGTGCTCACGGTCGGCAAATCTACGCACCGGGGGCGCCGTGCCGTCCTCTCGTGCCGCGATCGTCACCGGACGACCCGGGATCATCGACCAAAGTCGCACCCCTGCGGACTTTCGGCGCCGGCGGTCGACGCGGGCGCGGTCTTTCGGCGCCGCGCGTTCGCCCCGCGGCCGATGCGCGGGGGCGGATGGCGGGACGAGAGTCGTGCCATGAAGCGTCTGCTGGAGTTCCTCGGGTTTCTGGCCCTGGTGCAGGGCACGGGCGGTCTGGTGTACGAGATCACGGGCAAGGTGGGCTGGGGGGTCGCCCGGCAGTGGAGTGTCCTCGACGGCTACGAGCTCTACGCGAGCATCGCGCTGATCGTGCTGGCGTCGGCCCTGTTCGCCGCCGCCGAGAGCCGGAAGTCCGGCTGAACGCGGGGCTGGTCCGTGGGGGATCCGTGGAGCCGTCGGCCGCCGGGTTAACGTCCCGGGAACTCGTCGGACGTTCCGGCGAACACTCCCCGGTTGTCATTGACATGCCATTCTTGCCGCGCGTCACCATGACGTCATGAGAATCCCCCACGTCCTCGCCCGGACCGGCGCCGTGGCCGCCGCCCTGTCCGCTCTCCTCGTCGGCGGCACCGTCTCCGCCACCACGGCGGACGCCGCGATCGGCAGCGTCTGCTACGGTGCGCTGCCCTCGCAGGCGCACGACACCCTCGACCTGATCGACCAGGGCGGTCCCTTCCCCTACTCCCAGGACGGCTCCGTCTTCCAGAACCGCGAAGGCGTCCTCCCCCGGCAGTCCGGCGGCTACTACCACGAGTACACCGTGATCACGCCGGGCTCCTCCACGCGCGGAGCGCGCCGCATCGTCACCGGCCGGACGTACGAGGAGGACTACTACACCTCCGATCACTACGCCACGTTCCGGCTCGTCGACTTCGGCTGCTGAGCCCGGCCCCGTCGCCCCGCCCCGCGTTCCCCCACAGCTCTCACGGAACGCGGGGCGGGGCCGTCGCGGGACGCGGTGCCGGTTCAGGCGTCCTCGGGCAGGCCGAAGGTGCCGTACTCCGGGCTGCCCGCCGGTTCGTACGTCTGGACGGAGACGCCCGAGCCGGTGACGCGGCCGGAGCGGTGGGTGAAACGGGTGGGGACCGTGCCGTCCGGGAACAGGCGGCGGCCGGCGCCGAGGACGACCGGGAACGTCAGCACGTGCAGGGTGTCGACGAGCCCCAGGTCCAGCAGCGAGCGGAGCAGGACACCGCTGCCGTGGGTCTGCAGTTCGCCGTCCGTGCGCTCCTTCAGGGCCGCGACCTCCTTGGCGAGGTCGCCCGGGACGACGCTGGTGCCGGACCAGCCGGGTGCCGGGAGGGACGAGGAGACGACGTACTTGGGGAGGGAGTTGAGCGGGCCCGCGACGGGGTGGGCGGGGTCGGTCACCCTCGGCCAGTAGGAGGCGAAGATGTCGTACGTACGGCGGCCGAGCAGGAAGCCGCCCGCGCGGGCGAAGACCTCGGTGACGAACCGTCCGGAGTCGCCGTCGGCGTGCGGGAAGCTCCAGCCGCCCTGTGCGAAGCCGTCGCGGGTGTCCTCCTCGGGGCCGCCGGGGGCCTGGTAGACACCGTCGAGGGTGACGAAGATCGTGGAGACGAGCGTGCCCATGGCGGGTGCCTTCTTCCGGGTGCGGGGTCTGCTGTCAGGGGTGCAGACCCCGCGTCCGCCCGTGACTCATCGGTCCGGCGCGAGTCCGTGGGAGTCCGGCTCAGCCCGCGTGGGTGGAGAACAGCCCGCCGGTCGGGCCCTGCTTGTCGCCGCCCTGGGCCTTCTTCAGGGCGTTGGCGAGGCTCTCGATGGTGAGGGACTGCAGGATCACCCGGCCGTTGCCCTCCAGAGTGGCCAGGGACAGGCCCTCGCCGCCGAACACGGCGTTCATGATCCCCTGGCGGTTGAGGCCGCCGACGCGCTGAACGCCGTACTGGATGCCCTCCTCGAAGGCGACCACGCAGCCGGTGTCGACCTCGATCCGCCCGCCGAAGTCGGCCGGGTTCAGGTCGATGAAGTTGCCCGCGCCGGCGATGATCACCGTGCCGTGCCCGGTGAACTTCTCCAGGACGAAGCCCTCGCCGCCGCTCATGCCGGTCCGGCCGCCGGCGAAGGCGATGCCGAAGTCGACGGTGGACTCGGCGGCCACGAACGCGTCCTTCTCGGCGAACCACGCGCGCGTGCCGTCCAGCTCCAGGGCGCGCATCTCGCCCGGGAGGACGCCCGCGAAGCCGACGGTGCCCTCGCCGCTCTGGGCGGTGAAGTACTGGAAGGCGAGCGACTCGCCCGCGAGCATGCGCTGGCCGACCTGCATGGCGGTGCCCATGGCCTGGCGGAGCAGGCCGCCCATGCCGCCGCCCGAGCCGCTCTGCTGCTGCCCGCCGCCGTTCGACGGGCCGGACAGACGCGTCTCCATGGTGACGTTCACCGTCTTGAACAGGAACTTCCCGGCCTCGCAGTACACGGTCTGGCCGGGGCGCAGGTTGACGACCGCCATCTGCATGGCGTTGCCGACGATCTCTTGCTGAAGGGTCACATGGGAGACAACGCGGGAGGTGGACGGAAGAGTTCCGCACCGGGTCCGTCCGGGTGGGAGACGGGTCCGTACGGGTGGGACCCGGATCCCTGCGGGTGACGCGTGGGGCGCCCCGGTGCTGTCCGGCCGGGGCGCCCCACGCGCGCGTGGACGGGGATCAGCCGCCCAGCTCCTGGTGGCGGGCGGCGAGGCCGCTCGCGCCCGGCTCGGTCAGCGAGCCGAACAGGCGCAGCCGGGAGATGCCGCCGTCGGGGAAGATGTCCACCCGCGCGTGCGTGCCGACCGCCGGCTCGGGCAGGACGAACCGGTGGTTCGTGTCGGGCTGGAGGCGGGTGCGCGGGAGGACCTCGGTCCACGCGCCGCTCTCGCCGTCCTTGACCGACACCGACGCCCACCCGGCGCTGTTCCCCTTCAGGTAGGCGGTGTCGATCTCGATGGCGCGGATCCGGGACTGGGCGGCGAGCCGGTAGCGGATCCAGTCGTTGCCCTGGTCGCGGCGGCGGCGGGTCTCCCAGCCGTCGTCCATCTTGCGGGAGCGGCCCGGCTGGATGGTGTTGGTCGCCGGCGAGTAGAAGAGGTCCGACGCGTCCTCGACCTGGCCGCCGTTCTCCAGGGCGACCACGTCGAAGGTGCCGAGGACCGCGAGCCACTCGGGGTCCGGGACGACCTCGCCGTGGACGCGCAGGCGGGCGATGCCGCCGTCGGGGTGCTGATGGACGCGCAGGTGCGTGAAGCGCTGCTCGACGGAGACGGCGAAACCGTTCGCCGCGTGACCGCCGACGGCCGTGCGCGGGACCAGGGTGGTCCACTTCACGTCGTCCCCGAGCAGCTCCTCCGGGGACGGCGAGCCCGGTACGGAGGTGCCCTCGATCGAGACCGCCTGCGGGTAGTTGCCGCGGAAGTGGGCGGTGTCGACGACGACCCCGCGGACGACGCCCGGGGCGCCGAGCCGGACCAGCGCCCAGTCGTGGTCCTCGGCGGTCGGCCACGGGTGCCCGGCGGAGACTCCGCGCCGGCGGCGGGTCTCCCAGCCGTCCATGATCTTGCCCTTGTGGCCGAAGTGCTCGGGGTCGAACTCGGCCCGCTCGGGCACCAGCAGGTTCTCCCGCTGGGCGAAGAACTCGTCGTTGGCGGCGATGACACCGGCGCCGAGCTGCCGGTCGGCGAGGTTGGCGTACTGGGTGAAGGGGAAGTCGGCGGTGCGGTAGTCCGCGTACGGGTCGCCGCCTCCGTAGGGGTTCGCGTCGCCGGTGAAGCTGGGTATCGCCGTCACGGTGATCAGGGGGTCCTTTCGGGAGTCGGCCGGGTGCGGGTGCGGGGGTGGCTCACTGGGAGCGGCTGAGCAGCGTGCCCTTCGGCTCGGTGAAGGTGCCGTCGGCGACGATGCGTTCGCCGCGCAGCCAGGTGGACTTGACCACGCCGTGCAGGGTCCTGCCGGCGTAGGCGGTGACCCGGTTGCGGTGCTGGAGGCCGGCCGGGTCGACGGTGAAGGTCTCGTCGGGGGCGAGGACGGCGAAGTCGGCGTCGCGGCCGGCCTCGATGGCCCCCTTCCGGGTCAGGCCGGCGAGGCCGGCGGTCCGCGTGGACATCCAGCGGACGACGTCCTCCAGGGTGTGACCGCGCCTGCGGGCCTCGGTCCACACGGCGGACAGGCTGAGCTGGAGCCCGGAGATGCCGCCCCACGCGGTGGCGAAGTCGTTCGTCTTCAGGTCGGCCGTGGACGGCGAGTGGTCGGTGACCACGCAGTCGATGGTGCCGTCGGCGAGGGCCTCCCACAGGAGGTCCTGGTTGGCGGCCTCGCGGATGGGCGGGCAGCACTTGAACTCGCTGGCGCCGTCGGGGACTTCCTCGGCGGTCAGGGTCAGGTAGTGCGGGCAGGTCTCCACGGTGACGCGGACGCCCTCGGCGCGGGCTGCGCGGATCAGGGGCAGGGCGTCGCCGGACGACAGGTGCAGCACGTGCACGCGCGCGTTCAGCCGCCGGGCCTGGGCGACGAGGTTCGCGATGGCGGTGTCCTCGGCGTCACGCGGGCGGGAGGCGAGGAAGTCGGCGTACCTGGGGCCGCCGTGCTGCGGGGCGGCGGCGAGGTGGTGCGGGTCCTCGGCGTGCACGATCAGCAGCCCGTCGAAGCCGGCGATCTCCGCCAGGGACTGGGCGAGCTGGTCCTGGTCGAGGTGCGGGAACTCGTCCACGCCGGACGGGGAGAGGAAGGCCTTGAAGCCGAAGACGCCGGCGTCGTGCAGCGGGCGCAGGTCCTTGACGTTGTCGGGCAGGGCGCCGCCCCAGAAGCCGACGTCGATGTGCGCCTTGTCGGCGGCGACCTGCCGCTTGACCCGCAGGTGGTCGACGGTCGTGGTCGGCGGCAGGGAGTTGAGCGGCATGTCGATCAGGGTGGTGATGCCGCCGGCCGCCGCCGCGCGGGTGGCGGTCCAGAAGCCCTCCCAGTCGGTACGGCCCGGGTCGTTGACGTGCACGTGGGTGTCGACCAGGCCGGGCAGCAGGACGTGGTCGCCGAGGTCCTCCAGCCGGGCCGCGGCCGGGACCTCGGCGTCGTAGGGCAGGACCGCCGTGATCTTCCCGGCGGACACGGTGACGGTGGCGGCCCGCGTCCCCTCCGGAGTGATCACGCGTGTGGAGCGCAGCACCAGTTCAGCGTCGGACACCCGAACCCCTCTCTCTACCGCCGTTTTACGTCCAGGAAACGGGATGTACACCCACGTAACGGATTTCAACGTTCTGTTGAAGGAGTCTTCCCTCCCGCTCCTCCTCCGTCAAGAGGCACACTTCCGGGCGGGACGGAGGGAGCGCGCACTCTGGACGTTTCCACAAGGCGGAATTAGAATTCCAGCAGGCAGAACGTAGCTATGTACAAGCGGGGAGTCAACCGGCTGCCGGGTAGGCTTCTGCCCTCCCGCCAGTCCCGAAAGGAACGCGCCGTGCCGACGTCCAGCGCCAGCACCACCGACTCCGCCAAGCCCTCCGCCGCAGGCGGGGTGCAGTCCCTGGAGCGCGCCTTCGACCTGCTTGAGCGGATGGCGGACGCGGGCGGCGAGGTGGGTCTGAGCGAGCTGTCCGCGGCCAGCGGGCTGCCGCTGCCCACCATCCACCGGCTGATGCGCACCCTGGTCGCCTGTGGCTACGTCCGCCAGCAGACCAACCGGCGGTACGCGCTCGGCCCCCGGCTGATCCGGCTCGGCGAGTCCGCGTCCCGACTGCTCGGCACCTGGGCGCGGCCGTATCTGGCCCGGCTGGTGGAGGAGACCGGCGAGACGGCGAACATGGCGCTGCTCGACGGGGACGAGATCGTGTACGTGGCACAGGTGCCCTCGAAGCACTCGATGCGGATGTTCACCGAGGTCGGGCGGCGGGTGCTGCCGCACTCCACCGGCGTGGGCAAGGCGCTGCTGGCCGACGTGCCGGACGACGAGGTGCGGGCACTGCTGGCCCGGACGGGCATGCCGGCCGCCACGGAGAAGACGATCACCACGCCGGAGGGCTTCCTGGCGGCGCTGAAGGACGTACGACAGCTGGGGTACGCCGTCGACGACAACGAGCAGGAGATCGGGGTGCGCTGCCTCGCGGTCTGCGTGCCCGACTCCCCCACCGCCGCGGCGATCTCCATCTCCGGCCCTGCGGGACGGGTCACGGAGGCGGCCACGGAGAAGATCGTGCCGATGCTCCAGCAGATCGCCCGCGAACTCTCCGCGGCACTGGCCAGCCAGAACCCCGGGTGACCGGCCCGGGTCCCCGGGAGCGACAGAACTCCGGGTGACGGCTTCGCCTCCGGGCAACCACGATCCCGGGTGACGGCTTCGCACCCCCGACAGGGCCGTCATCCCGGGTGACGGCATCGCACCCCCGGGACGCCGCGATCCCGGGTGACGGTTCGGATCCCCGGGGACCGGTGCCCCTGGCGGCCGGTCCGGCCCCCTGGGGCAGAGCCCCGGCTGATCGGCCCGGGGCCCGGGTCCCAGGAGATCGGCATCCCTGGTGACCGATCCGGGCCCGCGGGGACCGGAACCCGGGCGACCGCCCGGCCCCGGAGGGCTTCGGGTCCCCCGACCCAACTAAGTACCCGTACTCATGCGCCCGTCACGCCCGCGTGGGCAAGGTGGCGGGTATGGATCTGCCCGCCGCGCCGCCGGCCTTCGACGCCACCGAGGGTCCCGGGCCGCACCGCCGCGCCGACCTGGGGGCCGACATCGGGGCCGGGTGCGCACTGGTGGTGCTGGAGCTGATCGCCCTGGTGGTGGTCTTCGGGCTCTGGTGGCGGTCCGGGTTCGGCCTCGATCCGGCCGGGACCGTCCGCGCCGACTCGCTGTGGGGTTATCTGACCGCGGCCGGCGCGGTCGGGGTCCTCGCCGTCACCGCGGCGGTGGTCGCCGCGCGGGCCGGGGCCTTCGTGACCGTCGTCGGCCAGACCGTCGTGGCGGTTCTGGTCTGCCTCCTCGTCTTCGGCGGGGCGGCGGCCCAGTCCCACCAGGACGGCGTGTGCCGGGAGACCCCGTCGGCGTCGGGCTGCCCGGCGGAGCGTTAGGTCCGGGGCGGCTCGCCGAACAGGTCGACGGCGTCGCGCACCTGCGACAGACCCCGGGCCAGGGCGCTCATCGAGCCGATCGCGCCGGCGACCAGCAACAGGGAGCTGCGCAGGCGCGGGATCTCCGGCAGGCCGCCCGCGGCCATCGCCGCCAGGGCCGCGAGTTCGTCCTCGGCTATCGCCCGGTCGGGGAAGTCCGCCGGTAACGCGGCGAGTTGGCGGCGCAGCCGGGACACCGCGGTCCGCAGTTCCGCCACCCTCGCGTCCTCGTCGCTGCCGGTCACTGGCCTCTGCCCCAAGCTCCGCAACACAGCCCTCCCCCTGGCACGCCCTCGTGCGCGGGCCAGTAAACGCCACCGGGTGCGGGAGCGCCACAGCGCGCACCGAAATTCAGCCCATCGGCATCGGCGCCGGGAAAACCGGCCGGCTCCGGCGTCGTCGGGTATGCAGGACCCATGACGGACAACAGGGATCTTCAGGGGGAGGTCGCCGGGCTGCTGCTCGCCGCCGGCGGCGGCAGACGGCTCGGCGGACGCCCCAAGGCACTGCTGCCGTACCGGGGACGCCCCCTGGTCGAGCACGCGGTCGGGGTGCTGCGCGCGGCCGGGTGCGGGCGGGTCCACGTGGTGCTGGGCGCCTCGGCGGCCGAGGTACGGGCCCGCGCCGAGCTGGGCGGCTGCGTGCTGGTGGACAACCCGGACTGGGCGGAGGGGATGGGCTCCTCGCTGCGCGCGGGCCTCGCCTCACTGGCCGGTACGGGGGCGCGGGCGGCCCTGGTGAGCCTGGTCGACCAGCCCGGCATCGGACCGGCCGCGGCGGCCCGCGTGCTGGGCGCGTACGAGGACGGGACATCGCTCGTCTCGGCCGCCTACGACGGGGTGCGCGGGCATCCGGTGCTGTTCGGGTCGGCGCACTGGGCGGGCATCGCCGCAACGGCCACCGGGGACCGCGGGGCGCGGGACTACCTGAAGGCGCACGCCGGGCGGATCCGGCTCGTGGAGTGCGCGGACGTCGCCGAGCCGTACGACATCGACACCGAGGCCGACCTGAGCCACCTTGAGTGAACGGGGTGGCACCGAGCGCCACCTTGCCTCGAACCAGAGAATCTCGACATCAACAAACCATTGAACTTCCACGATGAGGAAACTACTATCCACTGATCAGAAGCGTCCGACCGCACAGTGGGCGCTCACTGTCCTATTCGTGCCACTTGGCACTAGGTGCCACCGCTGAAGGAAGTGACAGCTCATGTCCGCACCAGCGCCGTCCCCGCTGGCCATCGTCGACGCCGAGCCCCTGCCCCGGCAGGAAGAGGTCCTCACGGACGCGGCGCTCGCCTTCGTGGCGGAGCTGCACCGGCGGTTCACCCCGCGCCGTGACGAACTCCTGGCCCGCCGGGCCGAGCGCCGCGCCGAGATCGCCCGCACCTCCACGCTCGACTTCCTGCCCGAGACGGCCGCGATCCGCGCGGACGAGTCCTGGAAGGTCGCCCCGGCCCCGGCCGCGCTGAACGACCGGCGCGTCGAGATCACCGGCCCCACCGACCGCAAGATGACCATCAACGCGCTCAACTCGGGCGCGCGCGTCTGGCTCGCCGACTTCGAGGACGCCTCCGCGCCCACCTGGGAGAACGTGGTCCTCGGCCAGCTCAACCTGATCGACGCCTACACCCGGAACATCGACTTCACCGACGAGCGCACCGGCAAGTCGTACGCCCTGCGGCCGAACGAGGAGCTGGCGACCGTCGTCATGCGCCCGCGCGGCTGGCACTTGGACGAGCGGCACCTCACCGACACCGACGGCCGGGCCGTCCCCGGTGCCCTCGTCGACTTCGGCCTGTACTTCTTCCACAACGCCCAGCGGCTGCTCGACCTCGGCAAGGGCCCCTACTTCTACCTGCCGAAGACCGAGTCCCACCTCGAAGCCCGCCTGTGGAACGAGGTGTTCGTCTTCGCCCAGGACCACGTCGGCATCCCGCAGGGCACCATCCGCGCCACCGTCCTGATCGAGACCATCACGGCCGCGTACGAGATGGAGGAGATCCTCTACGAACTGCGCGACCACGCCGCCGGGCTGAACGCCGGACGCTGGGACTACCTGTTCTCCATCGTCAAGAACTTCCGTGACGGCGGTGCCAGGTTCGTCCTCCCGGACCGCAACGCGGTCACGATGACGGCCCCGTTCATGCGGGCGTACACCGAACTCCTCGTCCGCACCTGTCACAAGCGCGGCGCGCACGCCATCGGCGGCATGGCGGCCTTCATCCCGTCCCGCAAGGACGCCGAGGTCAACAAGGTCGCCTTCGAGAAGGTCCGCGCCGACAAGGACCGCGAGGCGAACGACGGCTTCGACGGCTCCTGGGTCGCCCACCCCGACCTCGTGCCGATCGCCATGGAGTCCTTCGACAAGGTCCTCGGCGACAAGCCCAACCAGAAGGACCGGCTGCGCGAGGACGTCCACGTCGAGGCGGCCGACCTGATCGCGGTCGACTCGCTGGACGCGAAGCCGACGTACAACGGTCTCGTCAACGCCGTCCAGGTCGGCATCCGTTACATCGAGGCCTGGCTGCGCGGGCTCGGCGCGGTCGCCATCTTCAACCTGATGGAGGACGCGGCCACCGCCGAGATCTCCCGCTCGCAGATCTGGCAGTGGATCAACGCCGGTGTCGCGTTCGAGAACGGCGACAAGGCCACGCCGGAGCTGGCCCGCAAGGTCGCCGCCGAGGAACTGGACGCCATCCGCAAGGAGATCGGCGAGGAGGCCTTCGCGGCCGGGCACTGGCAGGAGGCGCACGACCTGCTGCTGAGGGTGTCCCTGGACGAGGACTACGCCGACTTCCTCACGCTGCCGGCGTACGAGCAGCTCAAGGGCTGACCCACCGGGCGCACAGGGCGCCGAGCGGCTCCGGGGAGCGCCCCGGGGCCGCTCGCGCGTTCAGCCCAGGTGCGCCGACCAGTCCTGTTCCGCCGCCGGCTTGCCGTGCAGGTCGGGGACCCGCTTGAGCCAGTCCGGGCGGCCCGCCCGGGTCTTCGCCGCGCGGGCGGCCTCCTCGTCCGCGAGCTGCTCACGGCTCGGGAAGTCGGTGGGCAGCCACTCGGCCGAGAGCCGCAGCCGGTCCAGCAGATAGCCGACGTAGGCGTCCCGGACGTCGTCGGGGGTGGCGAAGGCGGCGTCCTCGGCCAGCCAGGCGTCCGGCACCTCGGCGACGATCGCGCGCAGCAGCTCCTCCGTCACCCGGGGCGCGAGTTCCGCGTCGGCGGCGCGCACGTCGGGGCCGTAGTGACCGAGGGCGTGGTGCCGGAAGTCGTACCTGCGGCCCGGGGCCGTGGTGTCCCAGCGGTGGTGGAAGACGAGGGCGGCGCCGTGGTCGATCAGCCACAGCCGCGGCGGCGCGGTGCCGAACGTGGGCCAGACCATCAGGTTGGAGCTGTGCACCGTACGGTCGACGTTGACGGTCAGCGCGTCCAGCCAGACGATCCGGCCGGCCTCCAGCGGGTCCACCGGGAAGACCCGGGCGATCTCCGGAGTGAAGTCCCGGGCGCCGGGCAGGTGGTCCATGCCGAGGTTGACGCCCGCGCTGGCGCCGTGCAGCTCGCGCACCTCCTGGTGCGGTTCGGCGGCGGCGATGTCCGGGTCGAAGTGGACCAGGACCAGTTCCGGGAAGCGCAGGCCGAGCGCGCGGGCGAGTTCCCCGACGATGATCTCGGCGACCAGTGCCTTGTGGCCCTGCGCCGAGCCCGTGAACTTGACGACGTACGTGCCCAGGTCGTCGGCCTCGACGACGCCCGGGACGGAGCCGCCGGAGTGCAGGGGGGCGACGTAGCGGACCGCGGTGACCTCCCTCAGCGGTGCCATGCCGATCCCCGTCCCTTCCGAGCAGCCCCAAGTGAGCATAGTAACCGCGTGTGACGACGGTCGCGGGGTGCGCGGGGCGCGCGGGCCTTGGGGCCGGGGTCACCACGGGCCGCCGGGGCCGGTGGCGTCCGCCCCGGGCCGAGCCCGGCGTTCACCCGCGCCACCGCGGCCTGCGCGGCGGCGATGAGCCCGTGCTGCTCCGTGGGGACGAAGTAGGCGACGCCGGGCGGGCGAGACGGCGGGCCGCCCGACCAGGGCACCGGCGGTCTGCCGTGAACGAGGAGTTCGTCCACGAGCCGGTCCGGGACGGCCGCCGCGGCACCCTGAGGCCGCCCGCCGTCCACGCCCGGTCCGCACCCGTGTCCATGCCACCCGGCGTACGGCTCAGGCTCCGGCCAGCGGGTTCGGCAGCGGGAGGTAGCGCGCGTCCGCACCGTCCGCCCCGGTCCAGCGCAGCAGCAGGTTGGTCTTGCCGGGCAGGGTGGGCGCGCCGAGCAGCGCGGGGATCTCGGGCAGCTCGTGCCGGGCGAGTTCACGGCGGGCGGCGGGCCACGGGTCCAGCCCGGGGTGGTGGTCGGCGAGGGCGCCGGCGATCTCGGTGAGGTGGTTGACGACCAGGCAGTACACCAGCCGCTCCCAGCCGGCGGCCCGGGTCACGTCCGGGAGCAGCTTGGCGCCTTCGGCGTCCCGGAACAGCGCCTGGACGGGCGTACCGGCCGCGTCCACCGCGACGAGGGTGTTCTGCAGGTGGGCCTCCAGCACCACCCCGTGGGCGTCGAACGCGGTCAGGGCGGGCGGCACGACCTGCCGCAGGTACGCCTCCCACCAGCCGGCCGGGTCGGTCGCGGCGGACAGCGGGCTGCCCTCGAAGCCCTCGGCGAGCCCCGCGGCGAGCAGCGGGGTGGCGCCCGGCAGCAGGTGGCCGCGCAGGCCGTCGCGGACCAGGACCGCCAGTTCCTCGAAGGCGAAGGCGGCGGTGCGGTAGCCCCGGTCGCTGAGCCAGCCCGCGGCCGGCCCCATCGCGGCGAAGGCGGCTGCGGCGGCCGTGTCGGTACGGCGGAGTCTGCGCAGGTCGTGCCGCCAGAGCCGGCGGATGTCGTTGGTGATGCGGACGTCCAGGCTGAACTTCAGGAACAGGTCGCGGCGCGGCTCGTACACCGTGCGGACGGCGGCCGTCGGCCAGGTGTCGAACCCGGTCGTACCGAGCCGCAGCAGCCGGCCGTCGGCGAACGCGGGCGCGAGGTCGCGAGCGACGAGATCGAGCTGCCAGGGGTGGGCGGGCAGCAGCCGGTAGCCGGGCGGGGCGGTGCCGAGGGCGTCCAGGGCCCGGGTGTCGCCCTCCTCGGCCACCTGGTCCTCGCGGACGCCGAGCAGCACCAGCGGGAAGCGGGCGTGCGCCTCGGGGGCGTACGGGAGCCAGGACGCGGCCGGGCCGCCGCCGCGTGCCTTGGGGGCCGGGTGGTGGGGGTGGCCCGTGAGCAGGGACTGCTCGGAGCGCAGGTACGGGTCGTCGGGTGCGGTGGCGCGGGCGCGGGCGGTGAGCAGGGCGGCGATCGCCTCCCTGCTGTCGATCATCTCGGCGGGCAGGTCGCCGCCGGGCAGCCCGGTGTGCCGGCGCAGCTCCTCGGCGACCAGTTTCACCAGCTCCGGGTGGCCGATCCGGCGCCAGGCGCCGTCCGTGTACACCTCCGGGTCGGTGGGGCGCCGCCCGGCGCGCACCCGCAGCAGCCGGCCGTCCGGCAGCCGGTGGACGCGGCGGTCCCCGGTGTCCGGGAGCGGCTCGGCCACCTCCCGCAGGAGGCAGTTGAGCAGGGGGGCGGCCGCGTAGGCGTCGGCGCGGCGGCCGACCGCGCCGGTGGAAGGGGCGCGGCCGGCGCCGGTGGGGGGTGTGAGGTCCACGCGATCCATTCGTTCTTCGTCCAGGGGCCCGCGGTCTTCCCCGCGCACACCGGGTGCGCTCCGCGGGAGCCGGTGACGATCAGTATGGCTGCCGTCCCGGACAATCGTGTCGTCCCCGTGTACCCGAGGAGCCGACCGTGCACCGTCCCCCCGCCGCCGAGGCCGAGATCGCCGAGGAACTGGCCGCCGTCCGGCCCGGAATGCTGTCCCGGTACACGGCCGAGCTGCCCGGTGCCCGCGCCGCCGTACTGACCCGGCTGTGGCGGGCGCTGGCCCATGAGCCGCTGCCCTGGCTCACCGGCCGCGTGCCCGGGGCGCACTCCCTCGCCCTGCGCCTGGCCGACGGCCGGACCCTGCACGGTCCGCACGCGGACCCGTACGCCACGAGCGCCTACGTCACCACCGTACGACTGGACCGGGAACGGTACGACGACCCGGCGCGGCTGATGACGGCGCTCGGGGTGCCGCACGGGTCCGCCTTCGCGGCGGAACTGGCGCACAGCACGGCCTCGCTGGCGCTGTCCCGGGCCGGCGCGGATCACCCGAAGGAGTGGCCGGTGGGGGGCTCCCCGGCCGAAGGCCGGCGGACGGACTGGGAGTGGGAGCAGCGGGTGGCCGACGGGCACCCGTACCACCCGAACTGCCGCTCCAGGCCCGGCTTCTCGGTCGCGGACCAACTGGCGTACGGCCCCGAGCACGGCCCGGTGGTGGAGCTGCGGACCGTACCGGTGCCGGCGGCCGGCTGCCTGCTGACCGGCGACTGGCCGGCCGAGCTCCGTGACGGCGACCGCCTCCTGCTGCCGGTCCACCCCTGGCAGGCCGAGCACGTGCTGAGGCACGCGTCCGACCCCTGGCGCGCGGCCCGTCCGCTGATGTCCCTGCGCACCCTGGCGCTGCCCGGCGGTCCGCACGTGAAGACGGCGCTCAGCGCCCGGCTGACCTCCTCCGTGCGGGACATCTCCGTGTACTCGGTACGATCCGCCGCGACCCTGTCCGACTTCGCCAGGGAACTGGCGGCGCGCACCGACGGCCTGCTGCACGTCACCCGCACCCTGGGCGCGGCCACGGCCGACTCCCCCGACCTGGCCGCCCTGCTGCGGGAGCCGCCGGAGGTGTACGCGGGACCGGACGAGCACGTCGTGCCCGTGGCCGCCCTCGCCACCACCTCCCTGCCCGGCTCCCCCGCCTGGCTGGCCGCGTTCACCCGGCTGGCGCTCACCGTGGGCCTGCGCCTGCTGAACCTCGGTGTGGCCCTGGAGGCCCACGGCCAGAACCTCCTGGCCGTGCTGTCGGCCGACGGCACCCCGCTGCGCCTGGTCTACCGCGATCTGGCCGACATCCGTATCAGCCCCGCGCGTCTGGCCCGCCACGGCATCACCCCGCCCGCCCTCTCGGGCCGCCTGGTCACCGACGACGTGACCGACCTGCGCCGCAAGCTGTTCGGCTCCCTGGTGGCGGGGGCGCTGGGGGCCACGGCGGGCTCGGGGCCGGCGCTGGCCGCGGCGCTGCGGGCCGCGCTGCCCGCTCTGCCGCCCGGCCCGGACCTGGACGCGCTGCGCGAGGGACCGCTCCCGGCGAAGGCGCTGACGCTGATGCGCCTGTCGCCCGGCCGGAGCGGGGACCTGTGGACGTGTCTTCCCCACCCCTGCGCCGTACCGTCCCCGGCCCAGAGCTGATTTCGCGTCATGTTCCCTGGCCGAAAACACCGTTGCCGTCCGTGTCGCCGTCCGGCGGTGTACCCCTGATGAGCCAGCCAGGACACGAGACCTCCGAGAGCAGCAGATGACTGACGACGACCGCAGTGACAGCCTGATGTCGCCGATCCGGCCCGAACAGCTGGATCCGGGGGCCGTGATCGCCCAGTCGCTGGACAACCAATGGGTGCCCGCGCAGCTCACCAGGGAGATGATCGAGCGCGGCGAGTCCCTGGACCAGGTCGACCGCCGACGCGTGCGGGAGGTGCGGGCCGAGTACTTCCGCAGCCTCATCAACGCCAGCCAAGTCGTGATCAACCGTGCCTACTTCTACAACAACGACGCGATCAGCCGTGATCTCGTCGAGGAGGGCGAGACCCGCGAGGCACACCGGAAGCTGCTCGCCTCGGGCGCGATCGTCCCCTTCCTGCTGCGCGAACGCCACCCGGCGGAGGAACCGCCCGGCCATCTTCACCTGCGGCGCGACGGGTTCACCGCCTGGCAGGAGACGCTGGCCGGCATGGCCGCGAGCGACCGGGTGCGCTGTGTGCGCATGTCCTGGGACGACTCCGGGGGCGACCAGGAGAACAGGGACCGCACCCGGATACGCCTCTACCAGCCGTTCACCGAGAAGGTCCAGGGACTCACGGCCAAGGACATCGACATCCTCGCCGCGCAGGTCGGTGTGGCGCGCGAGGACACGGACCGGTTCGGCGAACGGCTCGGCGAAGTGGTCGCGTTCAGCAACGGTCTCAGCGTGCGCAGACAGCCGGTCGTGCGCAACACCCTGTACGAGGAGTTCGTGACCGTCCCGGGCACGAACGTGGCCGAGGGCAGGTACGACCGCGGCAAGCCCTTCGCGGCGGAGATAAAGCAGCTCCTCGACCTCATCTACAACGTCAACCTGGCCGACGCGCTGGGGCGTTACCCCCTCACACCGGTCGGCAGCCTGCGGCGCGTGGTGTTGCAGGAGGCCCGCGAGGCCACGTCCGCCATCGTGGGTGTCGTACAGGACCCGGAACAGCTGCTGACGTTCCTGCGGCGGCAGACCTTCGCCGCCGTGCAGGACCATCTGACCCCGCAGGCGGTGAACGACCTGACGCTGGCGGCTGCGGCAGACCCCCGCCTGGAACTCCTACATCAAGGCCTTCGGGGCTCTGACCGCCGCACCGGAGGCGTTCCGCGACGGTGTCGGGCAGGTCTTCGACTCCTACGTCCGGCTCAACGCGGAGATCCTCCGGCTCGCCCGGGAACGCCGGCGGGCCCGGCCGGCCCCCTGGCGCCCGGTGGTCGAGGTCGTCGTCACCGTAGGCGCGGCCGTGTTCACCGCCGTCAGCGGCAACGACGTCTGGCAGGTGGCCGGTGCGGTCCTGCCGCTCACGGTGAGCGGCTCACTGACCGGCTCGGTGCAACTGGTGCTCCGCAACCACGTCGCCGGACGCCAGGAACAGAGGTTCGCCCGCGAGATCGCCGCGGTACGACTGGCCAGTGAACGAGAATGGTCGCAGTTCCACGACCTGGTACGCCGCCTGCCCGGCTACCGGGACACGGCGGGCCGGGCTCCGACGGGCACGGCCTCGACGACCACCCAGGACAACGAAGACCTGCCCGACTACTGATCGACCGATGAGCCGGAGTACACCTGTGCCGACCCCGCCGAGGCCCCGATGAACCGTTACGAGGCGCTGCGCCGCATCGTCCCGGAGTGGTTCCGCGACGATCCGGGGGGCATCCGGATCCTCACGGACCCGGCGCTGGTCCGCGACGCGCGCCGCCAGGCGGCCGCGGCCGGGCGACGCGGCCGCGGCGGCCCGTTCGGAGGCCTGTGGGCACGGCTGCGGGCCGTGCTGCGGCCGGTCCCGGCGGGTGTGGTGTCGGCCGGCCGCTACCTGTGGTACCTGCGCGACCCGGTGCGCTTCCCCGACGGCCGTCTGGGCCTGTACGACCGGATCCTGCCGCCCCCGGCCGCCTCCCCCGGCGTGGTCGTCCTGCCGCTGCTCGGTCCCGAGCGCAGAGTGGTCCTGATCGAGCACCACCGGCACGCCACCCGGAGCCGGCACTGGGAGGTGGTACGCGGCTCCGGGGACCCGGGTGCCACGCCCACCGAGAACGTCACCCGGGAGCTGCGGGAGGAGATCGCGGCCACGCCGTCGACGGTGGTCCCGCTCGGCGAGTTGCACCCCGACACCGGTCTGCTCGCCCACAAGGTCCTCCTCTACGCGGCGTGCGTGGACGGCATCGGCGCGGTGGAGAGGGGCGAGGCGATCGACCGGGCCATCACGGTGACGCCGGCCGAGGCAGGAGATGGTGGCCGACGGACGGATCACCGACGGCTTCACCGTCGCCGCGCTGTACCGGGCCCGCCTGGCGGGCCTGTTCGCGACCCCGGCGCCGGGTGACGACACGTGAGGTCCGGTCCCGGCGCCCCGGGCCGGCGGGCGACGGTCGTTTTGGAGGACGGCCCGTCTGATCAATAAGATCCGGCGATGATCAGAAGACAACGGCTGGCGGCGGGCGTGTGTGCGCTGCTCGCCGCCCTGACGGCCGGGATCGCGTTCCCCGCCGGAGCGGTCGCCGACGAGACGGAGCAGGCCGCTCCGAAGGTCGAACTGGTGCTGGACGTCAGCGGTTCCATGCGCACCCGCGACATGGACGGCGGCACCCGGATGGCCGCGGCGAAACAGGCGTTCAACGAGGTGCTGGACGCGACACCGGAGGAGGTCCGGCTCGGTATCCGCACGCTGGGCGCCAACTACCGCGGCAACGACCGCAAGGAGGGCTGCAAGGACACCGAGCAGCTCTACCCGGTCGGCCCACTGGACCGGACCGACGCGAAGACGGCCGTGGCCACGCTGGCGCCGACCGGCTGGACCCCGATCGGGCCCGCGCTGCTGAAGGCGGCGGACGACCTGAACGGCGGTGACGGCACCCGCCGCATCGTCCTGATCAGCGACGGCGAGGACACCTGCCAGCCGCTCGACCCGTGCGAGGTGGCCCGGGAGATAGCCGCCAAGGGCATCGGGCTGACCATCGACACCCTCGGCCTGGTGCCGGACGCCAAGACCCGCGACCAGCTCAGCTGCATCGCGGACGCGACCGGCGGTA
The DNA here is from genome assembly GCF_055639035.1 of Streptomyces sp. NPDC107654. Classification (NCBI taxonomy): domain Bacteria; kingdom Bacillati; phylum Actinomycetota; class Actinomycetes; order Kitasatosporales; family Streptomycetaceae; genus Streptomyces; species Streptomyces sp. NPDC107654. The sequence goes on along the minus strand of NZ_JBVKBI010000014.1, from coordinate 201,988 downwards.
CGTACACCGACGTACGGCACAAGGAGGAACTGTCCGACCGGGTCGGCCAGTTGGTCGAGCGGGCGGCCGATCCGGTGGTGACACCGGTGGCCACCGAGGGCGCGGACCGGTGCGAGAAGGCGCCGGCGCTGAAGTCGGGGCTGTACACCGACCGCGCGGAGTTCGGGCAGCAGCGCTGGTACAAGGTGGACGTCGAGCCCGGCCAGGAGCTGCGGGCCTCGGTGAGCGTCGCGGACGACCGGGCCGTCCGGCCGGACTACGGTGTGCTGCTGCGGGCGGTGACCGTGCACGGCCGGGAGATCGTGCGCGGTGAGGCCGCCGGCACCGGCCGTACCGACGTCGTCTCCACCGGCCTGCGCTATCCCAAGCCGGACAGCGACGACGACGCGGCGCCCGCGGAGACGGTGTGCCTCCAGGTCACCAGCTCCTTCTCGGCCGCCGCCGGCGTCAAGACCAGCCCCGGCCTGCCGCTGGAGCTGACCGTCGACGTCGTGGACGGCCCGTCGGGCCACCATGACGTGGCCGCCTTCGGTCTCGGCCGCGGCTGGTGGCTGCTCGGTCTGCTGGTGCTGGTCGGCTTCCTCGCCGGTCTGCTGTGGGGCTGGCTGTCGCGCTGGCGGGTCGCCGTCTGGAGGACGAACTGATGCGGATCACACGTGTGCTGGGCGCCGCGCTGCTGGCGCTGGGACTGGCCGCCGGGCCGGCCGCCGCCGACTCCTCGCCCTCCCCGAGCGCCTCCGCCGACGGTGACGCGCCCACCCAGGCGGGCACCTCCTTCCGTACGGCGACCGAGATCGAGCAGGGGCAGCAGGCCACCGCCTCCGGCTCCACCGGCGACTACCTGTACTGGTCGTTCCCCGCCGACACCGGGCAGCGCCCCACCGTCAAGGCGACGGTGAAGCTCCCCGGCACGCACGGCAGGGAGACCTGGCAGCTCGACGTGTACGACGGCCTGCGGCGCCGCCAGGCCTGCCAGTACGGCGCCCAGACCCGCACCGCCGCGCAGGGCGCCTCCTCGGTCGAACTGGCCTGTGTGCTGCGCACGGTGCGCGGCTGGTCGGAGCCGTGGGCGAACGACCCGCTGCCGGGCACCTACTACGTCCGGCTGACGGTGGTGGACCTCGCCGCCGCCGACCTCGGGCAGCCGGTGAACGCCGAGGTGCGCGTCGACTCCAAGGACATCGGCGGCGCGGCGGCGGTCGACGGCTCCCTGGGCAAGCCGCTCGTCCCCGGCATCGCCGCCAAGTCGGAGACTGCCGACAGCGGTTCGAAGCAGGCCGTGCTCTCCAGCTTCGGCCAGGACGACGGCTGGTCGTCCGGCTGGTGGTCCGACCGCTGGGTGTGGACGGGCATCGGCGGCATCCTGGCCGCCCTCGCCGGCATCGGCGGATACGCCCTGACGCGCGGCTCGGGACGGCCGTCGCGGGTGCCGCCGGGCGCCTGAGCGGCAACGGGGGCCCCTGAGCGGGCCGACGCCGCGAAAGAAACAGCGCGGGGCCCGGCCGGGGCGGTTTCCTCGGCCGGGCCCCGCGTCGTGCGGGCCAGGGCCCCCGGCCGGGCGTGAACGAGCCGCGGCCGGGCACCCGTCAGGGGCCCGCACGCCGACGGCCCCGAGCGCGCGCCGTGCTCCGGCCACGGGACGCCCACCCACCGGACAGGGCCGCCTACAGGCCGAACAGGCCGGGATCCACGGCCAGTTCCTTGAACACCTCCCGCGGATCGGCTATCAGCTTGCGCCGTTCGAGGTCGAGCAGGCCGCCCACCGCGGTGACCTCGGCGGCGAGCGTGCCGTCGGTCTTGCGGATCTCCTGCCGGATCCGGAAGGTCTTGCCCTCGCCCCACTCGAACGCGCAGGTCACGTCGGTCTCGTCACCGGCGAGGAGCTCCCGCAGGTAGCGGATGTTCGTCTCCAGCGCCACCGGCCCCACACCCCGGCCCACGAGCCGGGTCTGGCTGATCCCGGCCGCCTGGAGGAGGGACCAGCGGGCGTGCTCGGCGTAGTTGAGGTACACCGCCTGGTTGAGATGGCCCTGGGTGTCCGTCTCGTAGCCGCGGACGGTCACCCGGACGGAAAACGGTTCGGCCACTGCATGCCCTCCTCGTGTACGGATCTGCGGTCGCCCGATCTTGACACGCCGTTCACACCCGGCGGGGGGAGGCGAGCAGATACCGGGCCCTCGTCCGGGGCTCGGTGTACTCGCCCGCCTGCCAGCCGGCCCGCTCCAGCGTGGCCGCGCAGGCCGCCAGGGTCGGCGCGTCCGGTGCGTACACCGCGACCGCCTCCGGCTGCGGGGTGGCCCGCACCCGGTACCCGTCCGCGTCCCCGCCGGCCGGAGGGTGCCCGGCCGCCTCCAGCGCGAGCGCCGCGGCCCGCACGAGATGCGTCCGCTCCCATCCGCAGGGCCGGTCCACGGCACCGTCGGGGTTCGTCATCCGGCGCAGCTCCACCAGGCCCTGCCAGGCGCTGTGCACCTCGCGCCGGCGGGCCGGACCGGAGGCGGGCGGCTCCTCCTCGCCGCCGACACGGGCCGCGAACACCCCGGTGTCCGGCGCGCTCCGCGCGGGCGCCTCGGGCACCGCCTCCCGTATCCGGTGGCCCGCCGGAGTGAGGAAGTGGTCGTGCGGCGGCCGCGGGTGCCGGAAGGCCAGCCCCCGCTTCACCAGCGCCGCGAGCTGGGCCTCCGTACCGCGCAGCCGGCCGGTGACCGGGTCGGCGCCCTCGATCACCCGCCGTTGCGCGGCGGTCGGCGGTCGGGTCACGGGACTGCTCCTTCCGGCGCCGTCGCTGCGCGGGCCGCCGGGAGAGCGGCCACTTCGCAGAGTACGACCCGGGTCTGACAACGCCCCGGCCCGCGGCGGGGCCACGGCGGACCACCCGGTGTCACCGCGGGCGCGAACCCGGGCGCCGGTCGCGGTGTCGCCCGGCGGGCCGGCGCCGGTGCGCGTCGCTACCGCGGGGGCCGGATGTTCCAGCCCGCCACCACCGGGCGTCCGTGCTCCGTGCCGAGGCGGCACAGCGTGCCCGTCGCCAGTTGGAAGAGGGCCCCGTGCCGGGGCGGCAGACCCAGACGGCGGGCGGTGAGGACGCGGAGGAAGTGACCGTGGGCGATCAGCACGACGACGCCCTCGGTGTCGGCGAGTGCGGCGTCGACCCTGGCCAGCACCCGGTCGGCGCGCTCCCCGACCTGTTCCGGAGTCTCGCCCGGGTGGTCCGGCGGCCCGGGTGCGACGCCGTCCGTGAAGAGGAACCAGCCGGGCCGGCTCCGCTGGATCTCCGGGGTGGTCACGCCCTCGTACCCGCCGTAGTCCCACTCGCGCAGGTCGGCGTCGACCCGCGCGTCCGGGATCCCGATGAGCCGGGCGGTCTCCCGGGCCCGCCGGAGGGGGCTGACGAAGGCCGCGCCGATCCGGTGCGAACGGATCAGCGGCACCAGCCGGCGCGCCTCCTCCCGGCCGTGCTCGGTGAGAGGGACGTCGGTGCAGCCGGTGTGCCGCCCGGACCGCGACCACTCGGTCTCACCGTGCCGGACGAGAAGGAGGTCACCCATGACGGCACGGTGGCACACCGCCGTCCCCACCCGCAGGACGGACTGCGCCATACGGCGTCGGCGGTGAACACGCGGGGCGTGCGCCGTCACGTCACGAAGAGCAGGGGCCGGGGCTGCGGGCCGGTCACGGGGTCGTCACCGGCCCGCACACGCCCCCGCAGATCTGCCGTACGGTGACGGCGCCGGCCCGGCGGCTGCGGCCCGGCGCCGATGCCGGGCGCGTCGCGGCGTGAGGGGAGCGTGTCGTGCACCGCGCGCCCGCTTTGGACGGCGGGCGCCGCGCGCCGGACCGGAGGCACGCGGAGGCCGCCGCGGTCAGGTGCCGGGGTGGACCAGCGTGTGTTCGGTGCCCAGGGACTTGGTGCCGGTGTCGGCGTAGAGCGTGGTCTCCCCGTCGGACCAGCGCACGACCAGGTCGTTACCGGTGCGGCCGTGACGGAAGGCGCCGGCGGTGAGCACCCGCGCGTGTGTCCACAGGCCGTTCGGGCCGCGCATCCTGGTTCTGGTGCCGAGCCCGGCGGCCGAGGTGCCGGCGTACGTGTCGAGGGTGCCGTCCGCCCAGCGCACCAGCAGGTCCCCGCCGGCCGTGCCGTCGAAGTCGCCGCCGGCCAGCAGGGCGGCCTTGGTCCAGGTGCCGTTCGCCGCGAGGATCTTTGTGCCGGTGCCGAGGCCGCCGGTCCCGATCGTGGGGTGGAGGGTGAGGGAGCCGTCGGCCCGGCGCACCAGCAGTCCGGTGCGGCCTCCGTCCGCGAACGCCCCGGTGGTGAACTGGACGGCGTTCTTCCATGCGGGGCCGGGCGCCGCCATCCGGATCTCCCGGCCCAGGCCGGAGGGGCCGGGCTGCGGGTAGAGGGTGACCTCGCCGTCGGACCAGCGGACCAGCAGCCCGGACCGGTCGCCGGTGAAGGTGCCGCCCGCCACGGTCCGGGCGTGGGTCCACGTGGAGTTGGCCTGCCGCAGGCGCTTCTCGGCGCCGAACCCGCCCTTGCCGTCGCCCGGGTGCAGGGTGACCCCGCCGTCGGACCAGACCACGAGCAGGTCCCCGTGCCGGTCGCCCGTGTAGTCGCCGCAGGCCATGAGCGCGGCCCCCCGCCAGCGTGCCGCGCCGCCGGGCAGGGTGCCCTTCAGGCCCCGGTACGGGGGCAGGTCGGTGGGCGGGGCCTGGTCGGCGACGGCGTCGGCGAGGAGGTTGGCGGCGTCGGCGCCGAACGCGGTGCCGTAGCTGATGTAGTCGACGTTGGCGTCGTTGCCGCCGCCGTTGTAGCCGCCGAGGTTGCCGATGACGTGTCCGGTGCGGGCGTCGTCCTTGTAGTCGGTGATCCAGGGGCTGCCGGACACGCCGCCGTAGTAGCCGCCGCAGGTCATCGCCAGCTGCCGGTAACCGCGCAGTTGCCGGGTGGGGACCGTGCACTTGACGGCGCGTCCGGCGCTGTTGTGCCGGTAGGAGGGGTATCCGGTGACGGTGACGTTCCGCAGGCTGTAGCCGGCCGGACGGGTGAAGGTGAGCCCGCCGCCGACCGCGTCCTGGAGGGACGTGCCCCACTGGTTGGCCGAGACCCGGGCGAAGGCGGTGTCCAGGTCGGACGCGGCCTTCTTGCTGGTGGCCGAGCCCCGGTCGGGGACGTAGCGGGGGTCGATGAAGACCCGCCGGATGTGGAAGATGCCGTACGGCTGCCGGTCGGGGGCGGCGCCCTTCACGAACTTGGGGACGAAGACGTAGTCGCTCTTCATGTTCAGCGCGCAGTGGGCCGCGGTGAGGACGACGTTCCGGGCCTTGGTGTCGATCACGCTGCCGGTGCAGTGCCAGGTGGTGCCGCCCGGCCCGTCGGAGCCGAAGAACGTGCCGACCAACCGGGTTCCCTTGAAGAGGGTGCCCTTCGGCCGGGCCGCCGCGGCGGCCGACGCGCCCGGCGCCGCCGGGGTCTGGCGTGCCGCGTCCAGCGGCCGTGCGTCGGCCATGCGCTGTGCGGTCCAGAACCGCGCGGCCTGCCGTGCCTCCTGCCCGGCGGCGGATGCGGACGGCACGGCGTGAGCGGGCCCCGCGGCCGGGACGGCGACGCCGAACAGCGCCGCGCACAGCAGGGCGACGGCGGGGCGGCGCCCCGCGGGCGTACGGCGTCTCGCGGGGGTACGGGGGCTGCTGGGCGTAGTGCCGCTTCCGGGCGTACGGCGTGGTCCGTACGAGAACACTGCTGGTCCCCCTGATCTCGTGGTCTGCCGGAACCGGACCAAGGGGCGGGCGGTGCATGGCGCTGGTCGGGCGCGCACACCACGGCGGTCGGGCCCGTTTCGCGCGTGGCCCCCGGTCGGCAACGGGGGTGATCTTCGCACAGACGAGCGAAACGGGCCAGGCGCCTACTGCCGGTACCCGCTGAGGAACCTGCCGATCCGGCCGATCGCCGCCTCCAGGTCGTCCGCGTGCGGCAGGGTCAGGATGCGGAAGTGGTCGGGGGCGGGCCAGTTGAAGCCGGTGCCCTGGACCACCTGGATCTTCTCGCGCAGCAGCAGGTCCAGGACGAACTTCTCGTCGTCGTGGATCGGGTGCACCTTGGGGTCGATGCGCGGGAAGGCGTAGAGCGCGCCCTTGGGTTTGACGCAGGTCACCCCGGGGATCTCGTTGAGCTTCTCCCAGGCGACGTTCCGCTGCTCGTGCAGCCGGCCGCCGGGCAGGGTGAGGTCGCGGATGGACTGGCGTCCGCCGAGCGCGGCCTGGATGGCGTACTGGGCGGGCGCGTTGGCGCACAGCCGCATGGAGGCCAGCATGGTCAGGCCCTCCAGGTAGTTCCTGGCGTGCTGCTTCGGACCGGTGACCACCAGCCAGCCGGAGCGGAAACCCGCCACCCGGTAGGTCTTGGACAGGCCGCAGAAGGTGAGGACGACCAGGTCGGGGGCGAGCGAGGCGGCCGAGTGGTGGACGGCGTCGTCGTAGAGGATCTGGTCGTAGATCTCGTCGGCGAAGACCATCAGGCCGTGCCGGCGGGCCAGGTCGAGGATGCCCTCGACGACCTCCTTCGGATACACCGCGCCCGTGGGGTTGTTGGGGTTGATGATGACCACGGCCTTGGTGCGGTCGGTGATCTTCGACGCCATGTCGGCCAGGTCCGGGGTCCAGTCGGCCTGCTCGTCACACAGGTAGTGGACGGCCTTGCCGCCGGCCAGCGTGGTGACGGCCGTCCAGAGGGGGAAGTCCGGTGCCGGGATGAGGATCTCGTCACCGTCCTCGACCAGCGCCTGTACGGCCATGGAGACCAGCTCCGAGACGCCGTTGCCCAGGAAGACGTCGTCCACGGTGACGTCGAGACCGAGGTTCTGGTAGCGCTGGGCGACCGCGCGGCGGGCGGAGAGGACGCCACGGGAGTCCGTGTAGCCGTGCGCCCGCGGAAGCATCCGGATCATGTCCTGGAGGATCTCCTCCGGCGCCTCGAACCCGAAGGCCGCGGGATTGCCGGTGTTCAGGCGCAGCACGCTGTGCCCCGCCTCCTCCAGCGCGTTCGCGTGCTCGATCACCGGGCCGCGGATCTCGTAGCACACCTCGCTGAGCTTGTTGGACTGCCGGAACTCCATGCGCCCCTCCGGAAACTCGTGTTACTTGGTTTTACCAAGTGCGAGCTTGGAAAGTCCAACAACGCGTCTACACTGCGTCGCATGTCACCTCGCCGAAGCTACGACCAGTACTGCTCCGCAGCCCGCGCGCTCGACCTCGTCGGCGACCGCTGGACCCTGCTGATCGTCCGGGAGCTGCTGGCCGGCCCCCGCCGCTACACGGACCTGCACGCGGACCTGCCCGGCGTCAGCACGGACGTACTCGCCTCACGGCTGAAGGACATGGAACGCGACGGCCTCACCACCAGGCGCCGGCTCCCCCCGCCGGGCGCGGCCTACGTCTACGAACTCACCGCACGCGGACGCGGACTGCTCCCGGTCCTCCAGGCACTGGGCACCTGGGGCGAGGGGGAGCTGGGCGGGCGCCGTCCCACGGACGCCGTCCGCGCCCACTGGTTCGCCCTGCCGCTGCTGCGGGCGCTGGACGGGGAGGGCATCGTGGAAGTCGCCCTGGAGGAAGGCGACTTCCACCTCCACGTGGGCACCGAGGACGGCCCGGTCTACGGTGACGGCCCCGCGCCCGGCGAGGCGGACGCCCGGCTGGTGATGGACGCGGCGACCTGCGAGGCCATCGCCCGCGGCGAGACCCGCCTGCCGGACGCGGTACGGGCCGGGCGGGTGACGGTGACCGGCGACGGGACCCTGGCGAAGGCGCTGCGCGAGGCCTGAACCGCTCCCGCACGGCCTCCGCCGCGGCCGGCGCCGCGTCAGGCGGGCCGGTGCCGCCGTAATGCGGGTGCGGGTGCGCGGTGCGGGTGGGATGCTGCCGGTCGTGTCCGCTCGCCGCGTCAAGCCCAGTGTGTACATCTCCGTCGACATCGAGGCCGACGGCCCGATCCCCGGGCCGTACTCCATGCTCAGCCTCGGGGCCGCGGTCGCCGGGGTGCAGGACGGTGCCGGCTTCACGGCCGCCGACCCGGAGGAGCGGACCTTCTACCGTGAACTGCGGCCGGTCGGCGAGGCGTTCGTGCCGGAGGCGCTGGCGGTGAGCGGACTGGACCGGGACCGGCTGATCGCCGAGGGCGCCGCACCGGAGGTGGCCCTCGCGGAGTTCGCCGCGTGGGTGCGGGAGGTGAGCGCGGGCGCGCAGCCGGTGATGTGCGGCTACCCGGCGTCGTACGACTGGATGTTCCTGTACTGGTACCTGATCCGCTTCACCGGCTCCAGCCCCTTCGGGCACTCCGGCTGCCTGGACATGAAGACGCTGTACGCGACGAAGGCCCGGCTTCCGCTGCGGGCGGTGGCCAAGGGCACCATGCCGCGCGAGCTGCTGTCCCGGCGCCGGCACACGCACCACGCCTTGGACGACGCGATCGAGCAGGCCGAGCTGTTCGCCCACCTCATGCGCTGGCCGGGGGTGACGGTGCCCCCGTCTCCCCCGGCCGGTTGAGCCGGTCACGCCCCGGCCGTCGGTCTCAGTGCACGGCGGCGATCTCCTCACCCGACTCCATCGGGTGGGTGACGTCCTGGGCCTCGTGTCCCCTGCCGAGGTGGTTGAAGAGCAGGTTGAGCACCACGGCGGTGACGCAGCCCGTGGAGATGCCCGAGTCCAGGACGATCCTCGCGGTCTCGGGGAACGCGTGGTAGAACTCCGGCGCGGTGATCGGGATGATGCCGACCGCGAGCGACACGGCGACGATCAGGACGTTGTTGTCCTTGTCGAGGCCGGCCCGGACCAGCGTCTGGATGCCGCTCGCGGCGACCGAGCCGAAGAGCACGACACCGGCGCCGCCGAGGACCGGGCGGGGCACGACGGCGATGAGCGAGGCCGCCATCGGGCACAGGCCCATCAGGACCAGGAAGCCGCCGCCTGTCGCGACGACATAGCGGCTGCGGATCCTCGTCATCGCGACCAGACCGATGTTCTGGGCGAAGGCGCTGCACATGAAGCCGTTGAACAGCGGGCTGATCGCCGAGCCAAGGGTGTCGGCGCGCAGGCCCGCCGCGATGGTCCGCTCGTCCGCCGGGCGCTCCACGATCTCGCCGAGGGCCAGCATGTCGGCGGTCGACTCGGTCATCGACACCACCATCACCACGCACAGGGAGAGGATCGCGGCGAGCTGGAACTGGGGGGCGCCGAAGTGGAACGGGGTCGGGAAGCCCACGACGTCGGCCTCGCCGACGGGGCTGAAGTCCGTGACGCCGAACGGCATGGCGATGAGCGTGCCCGCGATCAGGCCGAGCAGGACGGCGATCTGCTTGACGAAGCCGCGGGTGAAGCGGCGCAGCAGCAGGACGATCAGCAGGGTGATGCCGGCGAGGGTGAGGTAGGTGGTCGATCCGTAGTCGTCCGCCCGGGGGTCGGGGCCCTGCGCCCAGCCGAACGCGACCGGGAGGAGGGAGACGCCGATCAGGGTGATGACCGAGCCGGTGACGACGGGCGGGAAGAAGCGGACCGCCTTGCAGAAGACCGGGGCGGCGAGGAAGCCGAGGAGGCCGGCGACGATGACCGCGCCGAAGATGACCGGCAGGGCGTCGGACTTGTCCTCGGTGGAGGCGACGACCGCGGTCATGGGGGCGACACCGGCGAAGGTGACGCCGTTGACGAAGGGCAGGCGGGCGCCGATCTTCCAGACGCCGAGCGTCTGGAGGAAGGTGGCGAGGCCCGCGGTGAACAGGCAGGCACCGGTGAGAAAGGTCAGATCGGTCGCGCTCAGGCCGATGGCCGCGCCGACGATCAGGGGTGGGGCGACGACTCCCGCGTACATGGCGGCCACGTGCTGCAGGCCGCTGGTCGCCATTTTCAGGGCGGGGAGTTTCTCGTCTACGGGATGGGCGGCCACGGCGGGTCCTCCGGACGGGTAACACGTCGTCTTCGACGTGGGTTTCATGGAGGTGGTGCGTGTGGGCATGGGGCACCTCCCTGCTCGGGCGAGGCCGAGAGCTCGGGGGAGGGACCGTCGGGGGGTGGCAGCTGAACGGTTGAGCGCTGAACGGTCGAGCGGTTGACCGGACGGTGTGGGGGTGACCGTCTCCGGGCCGCGTGCGTCCACACGCGACCCGGAGACGGCGTGCCGCGGATCCCGCTCGGATCCACGGTCCCGGCCGTGAGCCGTCCCTCCCGGCCGGAGTCTGTGGGTACCCGGGGTCAGGCCTGTGCGGTGATCCGGGCCAGGCGCTGGGCCTCCGCGCGGGTGGAGGCGGCGACGGCGTCCTCGTCGACGGTGAGCAGGCGGCCGTTCTCGACGATCTGCCGGCCGTTCACGAAGGACGCGGTGACCGGGGCCGCCGCGCCGAAGACCAGCGCGGTCACCGGGTCGGCGATGGAGGCGTGGGCGAGGGTGTCCATCTTCCACAGCACCAGGTCGGCGAGCTTCCCGGGCTCCAGCGAGCCGATCTGCTCCGCCCGGCCGAGGACCCGGGCGCCGCCGTGGGTGCCGAGCCTGAGCGCCTGGCGGGCGTTCAGGGCGGCCTCGCGGTGGGCGCCGAGGCGGTTGATCAGCAGGGCGTTGCGCAGCTCGGTGTGGAGTTCACCGGACTCGTTGGAGGCGGTGCCGTCGACGCCGAGACCGACCGGGACGCCCGACTTCAGCATGTCGGGGACGCGGGCGATGCCGGCGGCGAGGCGGGCGTTGGAGGACGGGCAGTGGGCGACACCGGTCTTCGTGCGGGCGAAGGCGGCGATGTCGGAGTCGTTCATGTGGACGCAGTGCGCCATCCACACGTCCTCACCGAGCCAGCCGGTGGACTCGAAGTAGTCGGTCGGGCCCATGCCGAACAGCTCGTGGCAGAACTTCTCCTCCTCCACGGTCTCCGAGCCGTGGGTGTGCAGCCGGACGCCGAGGCGGCGGGCCAGCTCGGCCCCCTGGCGCATGAGTTCGGTGGAGACCGAGAACGGCGAACAGGGCGCGACGGCCACCTGGGTCATCGCGTCGAAGGAGGCGTCGTGGTGCTTGCGGACGGTCTCCTCGGTGGCGGCGAGGGCGCCGTCCAGCGTCTCGACGGCGAAGTCCGGGGGCAGGCCGCCGTCCTTCTCGCTGCGGTCCATCGAGCCGCGGGCCAGCGTGAAGCGCACGCCCGTCTCGGCGGCGGCCCGGATGATGGAGCCGGACAGGTCGCCGGAGCCGTGCGGGTAGACGTAGTGGTGGTCCATGGCGGTGGTGACGCCGCCGCGGGCCATCATGGCGAGGGACCCCTGCGCGGCGGCGTACGTCATCCGCTCGTCGATGCGCGCCCAGGTGGGGTAGAGCGCGACCAGCCAGTTGAACAGGTTGTGGTCGGTGGCCAGGCCCCGGGTGATCCACTGGTAGAAGTGATGGTGGGTGTTGACCAGACCGGGGGTGGCCAGATGGCCGCTCGCGTCGATCCGGCGCACCACGTTCTCCAGGCCCTCGGGGGCCTTGCCCGCGCCGACCGACTCGATGCGGTTGCCGGCGAGGACGAGGTGTCCGGAGGCGTACTCCGTGTCGCCCGCGTCCACCGTGGCGATGGCACAGTTCTCGATGACGATGCGCTCGGCTGCCGATGGCGCCATGGTGCTTCCTTGTCTTTCAGTGGCGGCCCGCGAACGGGAGGGTGTCCACGGGGAGGGCACGGCAGGACCCTAGGAGGATTTGAGTGCCGGAGCCGGTTGACCGCTCCGGGTGCCGAGATGGTGGAAGAACAGGTTCAGCAGGACCGCGACGAGCGCGCCCGCGCTGATGCCGGAGCCGAGCACGGTCTGCGCCCACGCCGGGAAGCCCGCGTAGAAGGTCGGCGCGGCCAGCGGGATGATGCCGGCACCGAGCGCCACGGCCACCAGGATGATGTTGGAGCTGTCGTCCAGGCCCGCCTCGGACAGCGTACGGATGCCGCTGACCGCGATGGAGCCGAAGAGGACGATGCCCGCGCCGCCGAGGACCGGCATGGGGACCAGGGAGACGACCGCGCCGAGGACCGGGAAGGCACCGAGGACCAGCAGGGTGGCACCGGCGACGGCGACGACGTACCGGCTGCGCACCCGGGTGAGGGAGACGACGCCGACGTTCTGGGCGAAGGCCGAGGTGGGGAAGCCGCCGAAGACGGGACCGAACAGGGTGGCGATGCCGTCGGTGCGCAGGCCGCGGGTGATGGTCCGGGCGTCGGCGCGGCGGCCGCAGATCTCGCCGAGGGCGAGCATGCCGGCGCTGGACTCGGTCATCAGCACCAGCATCACGATGCACAGCGAGAGGATGGCCGCGGGCTGGAACTCGGGGGCGCCGAAGGCGAAGGGGGCGGGCAGGGCGGCGACGGGCGCGGACTTCAGGCCGCTGAAGTCGGCCATGCCGAAGGGGATCGCGGCGAGGGTGCCGACGAGCAGTCCGAACAGCAGGGCGATCTGCTTGACGAAGCCCTTGCCGAAGCGCTGGATCAGCAGGATGACGGCGAGGGTGAACCCGGCGAGCGCGAGGTGCCGCATGGCGCCGAAGTCGGCGGCGGTCGTGTCGCCGCCCTGTGCCCAGCCGACCGGGACGGGCATCAGGGTGACGCCGATCAGGGTGATGACGACGCCGGTGACCAGGGGCGGGAAGAAGCGCAGCAGCCGGCCGAAGAACGGGCCGAGGGCCAGGCAGAAGGCGCCGGCGACCATCACCGCACCGTAGACGGCGGGGAGTTGGTGGCCCCGGCCGTTGGTCTCGGCGATCGCGAGGATCGGGGCGATGCCGGCGGAGGAGGCGGCGTTGACGAAGGGCAGCCGGTTGCCGACGAGGCCCCTGACGCCGATGGTCTGCAGGACGGTCGCGACGCCCGCGATGAGCAGGCTCGCCGCGATGAGCCGGGTGCGGGCCGCGATGTCGAGTCCGCAGGCCTGGCCGATGATGAGCGGAGGAGTGACAACGCCCGCGTACATCGCGGCGATGTGCTGGAGCGCGGCGGGGACGAGCCGCGAGAGGTGGAGCTTCTCGTCGACCGGGTGCACGGACGTGACGGCGTCCTCGGTGTGCTCCGGCGGGGTGGAACAGGGGGCTGTGTCGGGCCCCTTCGCAGGCTGTGCCATTTTGTTCCCTCCGGTGTCGCGGGCCCCCGGCCCGGGTGGCGGGGCCGGGGGCGCGCGTCCCGCGTCAGAGGTTGGTCATGTCGACCGGGATACGGGCCTCACAGCCGTCCCGCAGGATCGTGCCCTCGATGAGGCCGTAGGGGCGGTCGGCGGCGAAGTAGACCTCGTTGTCGTTCTTGAGACCGAACGGTTCCAGGTCCACCAGGAAGTGGTGCTTGTTCGGCAGCGAGAAGCGGACCTCGTCGATCTCGCTGCGGTTGTTGATGATGCGCGCGCCCATCTGGTACAGCGTCTGCTGCAGCGAGAGGGAGTAGGTCTCGGCGAAGGCCTGGAGCATGTGCTTCCTGGTCTGCTCGTAGGACTTCTCCCAGTTGGGCATCTTCTGCTCGTCGTCGGTCCAGTTGAACCGCCAGCGGCCGGAGACCTGGGTGGCCAGGATGCGGTCGTACGCCTCCTGGAGGGTGGTGTACTTGTCCTTGACGTAGCCCCAGAACTCGGAGTTGGTCGAGTTCATGACGACCAGGTCCTTCAGGCCCGAGACGACCTCCCACTTCTCACCGTCGTAGGTGATCTGGGTGAGGCGGGTCTCCTGGCCCTTGCGGACGAAGGAGTGCTTGACCTCGTCGGCGCCGATGAACCTGCTGTTGGCGTCGGAGGTCTCGATCCGCTCCCAGGAGTACTCCTCGATCCGGATGCGCGCCTGGTGGATCGGCTCCTGGCTGGTGACGAAGTGCCGGGCGAGGTGGATGCCGAACTGCTCGGCGGACTCGATGCCGTGCTCCTTGGCGAACGCGAACACCGTGTTCTTGGTGGTGTCGGTCGGCAGGACGTTGGCGTTGGAGCCGGAGTAGTGGACCTCCTCCATGTCGCCGCTCAGCGCGACGGAGACGTTGAGGTCCTTGATGTGGTGGGTGGCGCCGTCCCGCGTGATCTTGACGACTCGGTTCTCGGCCTTGCCGTACTGGTTCTGTCCCAGGATGACCGGGCGGGCAGGGCGGGAATTGACGGTCATTTAGCTAGCTCCCTCGGTAAACGGAGTAGCCGAACGGGTTGAGCAGCAGCGGCACGTGGTAGTGCTCGCCCGGTACGACGGCGAACGTGATCGCCACCTCCGGGAAGAACACGGACGACGCACCGCTGTCCCGAGTCGCGGGGGCGTCCTGCTGCGCATCGGCTTGCTTCTTCGCAGTTTTTCCTTCGAAGTACGGCTCCACGGCGAAGTCGAGCCGTACGTGGGTGGTCCCCTCCGGCAGTGCCGGCAGGTCCTTGCACCGGCCGTCGGCGTCGGTCGCGGAGCCGCCCAGCGCCTGCCAGTCCCCTCCCTGCCCGTACGGGGCGGACCCGCCGCCTCGGGCGGAGAGGTGGACGGCGACGCCCTCGGCGGGGCGGCCGATCGAGGTGTCCAGGATGTGCGTGGACACGGAGGCGGTGGTGCTGGTGCTCATGGTGTCAGGCGTCCTCTTCGACGAGTCGGGCCAGTCGGATGCGGTTGATCTTGCCCAGCTCGGTGCGGACGATCTCCCGCTCCTGCTCCGGCGCGTTCCCGATCCGCTCCTTGACCGCGTCCCGCATCTGCTCGCCGGTCCGGCCGGTGGCGCAGATGAGGAAGACATGGCCGAACTTCTCCTGGTAGGCCAGGTTGAGTTCGAGCATCTCGGCCTTGAGTGTCTCGGAGGCTCCGGCCATGCCGCGCTGTTCGCGGGCGGAGGCCGGGTCGCCGGGCTTGGGGCGCCCGATCGGCGGGTGGCCGGCCATCGCCTCCCGGAGGTCCACGGTGGTCAGCTCGGCCATGGCGGCGTCGCTGGCGGTGTACAGGGCCTCCACGGTGGCGTACGGGCGGCCGGCGAGCAGCCGCCGGGCCCACTCGGTGGAGGCGCACGCCTCGTGGAGGGCGGCGAGGGCCGCGCTCTCCCCGAGATCGTTGAACCGGGCCAGGCCCGGGGGCGTGGAAGTCGACGTCACGGGAGCCTCCGTGGCCACGATGGGCCGTCGTGCTGAACGGGCTGCCGATAGCTAACGCCCTCGGAAACATCACGTCAACACTTTGTTGAAAATTCCGCGTAACAAGCAGAGTGCCCCGCAACGGCGCGGGGAACCGCGCGACCAGCCGCGATGACAGCCACGGCATCCCCGGCGCCGGACCCCGCGCCGGGCGCTACGCCCCCTTCTCCCGGTTGAGGTAGTTGTAGACCGTGAAGCGGCTGACGCCGAGCGCGCTCGCCACGGTCTCCACGCCGTGGCGCACGGCGAACGCGCCGCGCGCCTCCAGGCTCCGTACGAGTTCCTGCTTGGCCCGGCGGTCCAGGTCGGCCAGCGGCCGGCCCTGCCTGCGCTCCATGGCGGCGAGGATGTGGTCGAGGGAGTCGGCGAGCTGGGGCAGGCGCACGGCGACGACGTCGACACCCTCCCAGGCGAGGACGACGTCCTCGGGGCCGGCCTCGTCGGGCGGCAGCAGCGCCGCGCCCATCGCGTCGACCAGCGGCTTCACGGCCGCGATGAAGGGCTCTTCCCCGGTCACCTATCGCCCTCCCCGATCCCGTCGTCGATCACGTTGACCTGCATCGAGACCCGCGTGGCACCGGCCTCCAGGGTCTTGCGCAGCAGCGCGCCCACCGCGGACAGCACACGGTCGGCACCGCCCTCGGCCGTGTTGCCGAACGGACCGACGTCGACGGCGTCCAGCTCCGCCGCCTCGATGACCTCCCGCGCCACCAGGGCGTGCGCGGGGGCCTCGTCCAGGTCGAAGGGTTCGGTCGTGAACTCCACTCTCAATCGCACGCGCTCAACCTAACGCCCGGCCGGGCCTTTGGGGCGGCCGGTGGCGGACCCCCCTTGACAAGCGGCGACACACGACGGCAATCTTCCATTACGCAGAAACGAACTTCCGTAATACGGAATAACGACACGGAAGGGAGCGCGGCCCGAATGGGATTCGCAGACCAGCGCTTCAACGTCAACCTGTCGATCCTCTTCACGGAACTCCCGCTCCTGGAGCGCCCCGCGGCCGCTGCCGCGGCGGGCTTCTCCGCGGTCGAGCTGTGGTGGCCCTGGATCGACTCGCCCACCCCCGCCCAGTCGGAGCTGGACGCCCTCAAGAAGGCCGTCGAGGACGCCGGAGTCCAGCTCACGGGCCTGAACTTCTACGCCGGGCAGCTGCCCGGCCCCGACCGCGGCGCCCTCTCGGTCCCCGGTGAGGAGTCGGAACGGTTCCGCGCCAACATCGACGTCGCCGCGGACTTCGCGGCCTCGCTCGGCTGCACGGCGCTCAACGCGCTCTACGGCAACCGCGTCGACGGCACGGACCCGGCCGAGCAGGACGCGCTCGCCCTGGAGAACCTGGCCCTCGCGGCCCGGGCGGCCGACCGGATCGGCGCGATCCTCCTGATCGAGGCCCTCAACCGGCCCGAGTCGCCGCTGTACCCGCTGGTGTCGGCGCCGGCCGCGATCGGGATCGTCGACAAGGTGAACGCGGCGACGGGACTCGGCAACGCCAAGTTCCTCATGGACCTGTACCACCTGTCCATGAACGGCGAGGACCTGCCCTCGGTCATCGAGCGGTACGCGGCGAGGACCGGCCACGTCCAGATCGCCGACAACCCCGGCCGCGGCGCCCCGGGCACGGGCTCGCTCCCCGTGGAGGAGCTGCTCGACCAGCTCCGCAAGGCCGGTTACGACGGCTGGGTCGGCCTGGAGTACAAGCCCGGCGACCGCCCGAGCGCCGAGGCCTTCGACTGGCTGCCCGCCGAGGCCCGCGCGGCCCGCTGATCATCCTGTACTGAGAAAGGCACCCCCGATGAGTCTTCCCAAGATCGCCTGGATCGGCCTCGGCATCATGGGCTCCCCCATGTCCGAGAACCTGATCAAGGCGGGTTACCAGGTCACCGGCTTCACGCTGGAGCAGGAGAAGCTGGACCGGCTGGCCGCCGCCGGCGGTACGGCCGCCGCCTCGATCGCCGAGGCCGTGCGGGACGCCGACGTGGTGATCACCATGGTCCCCGCCTCCCCGCAGGTCGAGGCCATCGCCTACGGGCCGGACGGCATCCTGGAGAACGCCAAGCAGGGCGCCCTGCTGATCGACATGTCCTCGATCACCCCGCAGACCTCCGTGGACCTGGCCAAGGCCGCCAAGGACAAGGGCGTCCGGGTGCTGGACGCCCCGGTGTCCGGCGGCGAGGCCGGCGCCGTCGAGGCCGTACTGTCGATCATGGTCGGCGGTGAGCGGGCCGACTTCGAGCAGGCCAAGCCGATCTTCGAGGCCCTCGGCAAGACCATCGTGCTGTGCGGTCCGCACGGCTCCGGTCAGACCGTGAAGGCCGCCAACCAGCTGATCGTCGCCGTGAACATCCAGGCGTGCGCCGAGGCCGTGGTCTTCCTGGAGAAGTCGGGCGTGGACCTGGCGGCCGCGCTGGACGTACTCAACGGCGGCCTCGCGGGTTCCACCGTGCTGACGCGCAAGAAGGACAACTTCCTGAAGCGCGACTTCAAGCCGGGCTTCCGCATCGACCTGCACCACAAGGACATGGGCATCGTCACCGACGCCGCCCGCAACGTCGGCGCCGCCCTCCCGGTCGGTGCCGTGGTGGCCCAGCTGGTCGCCTCGCTGCGCGCCCAGGGCGACGGCGGCCTGGACCACTCGGCGCTGCTGCGGGCGGTGGAGCGCCTCTCCGGCGCCCAGGTCTGACCGCCCTCCCCCGGACTTCCGGGCCGCGGCGCCGCTGACACCTGTCCTGTCGCGCCCAGGCGGCGCCGCGGCCCGGAATCGCCTTCAACAAGTCGTTGATTTCTCTTCAACAAACTGTTGACGCCCAGATGCCCCACTTCTAGGCTCCACAAAGCGGAAACAGGTTTCCGCTGACACCCGCACGGAAGGTCCACGATGTCGCAGCGCGTGCTCACCACAGAGTCCGGCGCCCCGGTCGCCGACAACCAGAATTCCGCCTCCGCCGGCGTCGGCGGCCCGCTCCTGATCCAGGACCAGCACCTCCTGGAGAAGCTCGCGCGCTTCAACCGCGAGCGGATCCCGGAGCGCGTGGTGCACGCCCGTGGCTCCGGCGCGTACGGCCACTTCGAGGTGACGGACGACGTCACCGGCTACACCCACGCCGCCTTCCTGGGCGAGATCGGCAAGCGCACCGAGGTCTTCCTGCGCTTCTCCACGGTCGCCGACTCCCTCGGCGGCGCCGACGCGGTCCGTGACCCGCGCGGCTTCGCGGTGAAGTTCTACACCGAGGAGGGCAACTACGACCTCGTCGGCAACAACACCCCGGTGTTCTTCATCAAGGACCCGATCAAGTTCCCCGACTTCATCCACTCGCAGAAGCGGGACCCGTTCACCGGCAAGCAGGAGCCGGACAACGTCTGGGACTTCTGGGCGCACTCCCCCGAGGCCACGCACCAGATCACCTGGCTGATGGGCGACCGCGGCATCCCGGCGTCGTACCGGCACATGAACGGTTTCGGCTCGCACACCTACCAGTGGACGAACGACCAGGGCGAGGCCTTCTTCGTCAAGTACCACTTCAAGACGAACCAGGGCATCCGCTGCCTGTCCACCGAGCAGGCGCAGGAGCTGGCCGGCAAGGACCCCGACTCCCACCAGACGGACCTGCTCCAGGCCATCGAGCGGGGCGTCCACCCGTCCTGGACCCTCTACGTCCAGATCATGCCGGCGGCCGAGGCGGCCGAATACCGCTTCAACCCGTTCGACCTGACCAAGGTCTGGCCGCACCGGGACTACCCGCTGCGGCGCGTGGGCCGCCTGGTCCTCGACCGCAACCCGGACAACGTGTTCGCCGAGGTCGAACAGGCCGCGTTCTCCCCGAACAACTTCGTGCCCGGCATCGGCCCGTCCCCGGACAAGATGCTCCAGGGCCGCCTGTTCGCCTACGCCGACGCCCACCGCTACCGCCTCGGCGTCA
Organism: Streptomyces sp. NPDC107654; assembly: GCF_055639035.1. Lineage (NCBI taxonomy): Bacteria > Bacillati > Actinomycetota > Actinomycetes > Kitasatosporales > Streptomycetaceae > Streptomyces > Streptomyces sp. NPDC107654. The sequence goes on along the minus strand of NZ_JBVKBI010000014.1, from coordinate 182,963 downwards.
ACCACACCCAGCTGCCGGTCAACGCCCCGAAGGCGACGACCGTGCAGAACTACGGCCGCGACGGCCTCATGGCCACCAACGCCCAGGGCCGCCACGCCAAGAACTACGAGCCGAACTCCTACGACGGCCCGGCCGAGACCGGCCGTCCGCTCGCGGCCCCGCTCGCGGTGCACGGCCACACGGGCACCCACGAGGCCCCGCTCCACACCAAGGACGACGACTTCTTCCAGGCCGGCGAGCTGTACCGGCTGATGTCGGAGGAGGAGAAGTCCCGCCTGATCGCGAACATCGCCGGCGGCCTCTCGCAGGTCTCCCGCGACGACGTGATCGAGAAGAACCTGGCCCACTTCCACGCCGCCGACCCCGAGTACGGCAAGCGCGTGGAGGAGGCGGTCCGCGCCCTGCGCGAGGACTGAGCACCAGGAACACAAGCGGCGTACGGGACCTGACGGGAGGTCATGGTCCCGTACGCGGCCCGCGCAGTACGCCCGGCGGCCCGGATGAGGGGTGGCCGCGGGCGGAGGGCGCGGGCAGGGCGAGGACCGCGGCGGCCTGCGAGCCAGTGCGGTGGTGAAGGACCGAGTCCCCTTCTCGACCAGAGGGAAGGGCACCCGGCTCCGTCGCAGTCACCGCGGTCCCACCCAGCCCCGTCTCCGGGGCCCGCCCACCCCGTCCGGCGGCGCGAACGACCTGTCGCGCCCAGCCTCGCGCCGTCGGACGGCAACCACACGGTGCCGAGAGCGCCCCCTGCTCCAGGGGGCGCTCTCGCGCGTTCCGGCCCGGCGTGCGCCCGCACCGCTTCCGCAGCAGGCTGAAGGCATGGCGAACGCGACTCACTTTCCGCACATCGTGGTGCATGCCCCGGCTCTGGACGGCTCCCGGCGGGTGACCGAGGGGGACGTGACGCTGGGGATCGCCTCGCATCTGGACGACGTCGTGGAGATCCTGCGGCTGGCCGACCTGGACCGGATCGAGGTGGAGGAGAGCGACCTGATCGAATGGCAGGGCGGCGGCCCGGACGACTGGCCGGGGCTGTCGGAGCACGAACGGTGACGGCGGCGCGTACGGCAAGGGTCGTAGGCCGGGTGCGCAACCCTCAAATGAACCTCTGAAGACCGCGGCGGAGGCTTCAACCACCCCTGGGCCAGGGCACATCAGAGCACAGGGGCCCGCCGGCACGGGGGCGGCGGGCCCCGGTCGGGGGGTGTCTCGTGGGCGGCCGTACGACATCGACTCCGACGGCCGGGCCGGATCCGTACGCGGTCGCGCTGCCGCGCGGGCCGGCCGGGCACGCTGCGCAGGACCGGGGCGGGCGGCGCCGACGCCTTCCGGTATTCCCGGGAGAAGGCCGTCCATACCGGCCTCCACCGGCCCGCCGGAGTGCGGGAGCCGCCCGGACGCGCCCGCCGTCTGCCGTCTGCCGGCGGAGCTGCGCGAGCGCCGTCCGCTGCCCGAGGGCCCCGGCGGGCTGCCGGAGGAGGAGGTGCTGCTCGCGGTGGCGCTGTACGGCGAGCGGCCCCTGACCGTGCTCGTGCCGCGGTTCGTCCGCGAGGCCGGGCTGACGGGCGGGGCGCCCTCGCGGACGAGAGCCGCCGCCCGTCCGGCCGAGGCGCCGGCCTGCGCCACGTCGCCGCTGACGGGGGTCCGTACGGCGACCTGGACGACCGGGGCGGCGAGGACCGGAGCGGCGGAACGCACGGGTGGTCACGGCCACGGCGGGCACGGTCACGGCGGGCACGACTACGGGGGCGGGGGCTGCGGGGTGAGGGCTTCGACTGAGCGTCGGCCGGCGGGTACGGCGAAGGGGCGGCCCGTCTCCCCTGGACGGGCCGCCCCTCGTGTGTGTGCCGGACGTGTCAGACCTTCAGCGGCCTGATCGACGTCGGCGCGTGGCCGGGCTCGGTGGCCAGGTCCTCGAACTCGCTGATGTCGCTGATGTCCATCGTGCGGCTCATCGAGATGTTGGTGATCCGCTCCAGGATCGCCTCCACGACGACCGGCACCCGGTACTCGGCGGCCAGCTTCTTCGCCTGCTCGAAGGCGGCGCCCAGCTGGTCCGGCTCGGTGACCCGGATCGCCTTGCAGCCGAGGCCCTCGGCGACCTTGACGTGGTCCACGCCGTAGACGCCCAGCTCGGGACTGTTGATGTTCTCGAACTCCAGGTTGACCTGGAAGTTGATGTCCAGGCCGATCTGCGCCTGGCGGATGAGGCCCAGGTAGGCGTTGTTCACCAGCACGTGGACGTAGGGGATCCGGTGCTGGGCGGCGACCGCCAGTTCCTCGATCAGGAACTGGAAGTCGTAGTCGCCGGAGAGCGCGACGACCGGGGCGTCCGGGTCGGCCTTGGCCACGCCGATCGCGGCCGGGATGGTCCAGCCGAGCGGGCCGGCCTGGCCGCAGTTGATCCAGTGGCGGGGCTTGTAGACGTGCAGCATCTGCGCGCCGGCGATCTGGGAGAGGCCGATCGTGGTGACGTACCGGGTGTCCGGGCCGAAGGCCTTGTTCATCTCCTCGTACACGCGCTGCGGCTTCATGGGCACGTTGTCGAAGTGCGTACGGCGCAGAAGGGTCGCCTTGCGCTCCTGCGTCGAGGCCACCCAGCCGGAGCGGTCGGGGAGCCTGCCGGCGGCCTTCAGCTCCTTCGCGACCTCGACGAACAGCTCCAGCGCGGCCTTGGCGTCGGAGACGACCCCGTAGTCCGGCGGGAAGATCTTGCCGATCTGGGTGGGTTCGATGTCGACGTGGACGAACTTGCGCTCGCCCCGGTAGACGTCGAGCTTGTAGCCGGTGTGGCGGTTGGCCCAGCGGTTGCCGATGCCGAGGACGACGTCCGACTCCAGGAAGTTGGCGTTGCCGTACCGGTGCGAGGTCTGGACGCCGACCATGCCGGCGTTCAGCTCGTGGTCGTCGGGGAGCGCGCCCCAGCCCATCAGCGTCGGGACGACCGGGGTCCGGGTCAGCTCGGCGAACTCCACCAACAGGTCGGAGGCGTCGGCGCCGATGATGCCGCCGCCGGCCACGATGACCGGGCGCTCGGCGGCGAGCAGGAAGGAGAGCGCCTTCTCGATCTGCGCGCGGGTCGCGGCCGGCTTGTAGACCGGGAGCGGCTCGTAGGTCTCCGGATCGAACTCGATCTCGGTGAGCTGCACGTCGATCGGCAGGTCGATCAGGACCGGGCCGGGCCGGCCGGAGCGCATCAGGTGGAACGCCTGCTGGAAGACGCCGGGCACCTGCGCGGCCTCCAGGACGGTGACCGCCATCTTGGTGACCGGTCCGGCGATCGAGGCGATGTCGACGGCCTGGAAGTCCTCCTTGTGGATGACGCTCGTGGGCGCCTGTCCGGTGATGCACAGGATCGGGACGGAGTCGCCGATGGCGGAGTACAGGCCGGTGATCATGTCGGTGCCGGCCGGACCGGAGGTGCCGATGCAGACACCGATGTTGCCCGGCTTGGTGCGGGTGTAGCCCTCGGCCATGTGCGAGGCACCCTCGACGTGGCGGGCGAGGGTGTGGTGGATGCCGCCACCCTCTTCGAGTGCCTTGTAGAACGGGTTGATCGCCGCGCCCGGCACACCGAAGGCGTCGGTGACGCCCTCGCGCTTGAGGATCTCAACTGCCGCGCGGGCAGCGGTCATACGAGCCATCGAGTACTCCTGCTTCGGCTGTCGGATGCGTACTCCCGTCGCGCCCCGCGGTGAGCACCAACATCTTCCGCAATTTTTTCCGCATTACGGAAACTGACTTCTACTATCTGGAAGCAATGTAAGTGGGAGGGGCAAGGTCGTCAAGAGTGGTCCGGACAGCGGAAAGCGCCGGACAGGAACGGCCGGAGAGGAGGACCATGGGCGCGACGCCTACGCGACGCCTGGGGGTGGGCCATGCCCGAGAGCGTTCCGGTGCGCTGTCCGGTCTGCCGGCGCACGCACCTCTACACCGCGCCGGCATATCCGTGCGCGTGCGGAGCGCCGACCGCGCCGCGACCGGATCCGGCGGCCGAGCCGGCCGTGGCGCCGCACCGCGCCTGGGACGACGAGTGGCTCACCGTGCCGTGCGCCGCCTGCGGACGCGGCAACCACTGGCCCCGCCCGGAACTGGGCTGCCCGTGCGGCACGGTCCTGCGCGTCCCGGTGGCCGAGGGCCCGACGGCACCGGAGCCGGGCCCGGCCGGCGCCGACGGCACCCGGGGACCCGAACGGCGGCGTCCGCCCTTCCGGCCCCGCGCCATCCGCACCGCCCGCGACGCCGTCACGACCGCCGCGCTCTATCTGGGCTGGCTCGGCTACGGTGACGTCCGCCGCGCCGACCAGCGGCCCCCGAACGGCATCGGGCTCGCCGCCCGCGGACTGCTCGCCCAAGTGGACCCCACCGTGCGGCCGGCCGGGCCGAGGGACGTGGAGTGCCTGTGGCTGACGGCGATGACCGAGTCCGCGCGGTGTGTGTACTTCTCCCTCGCCGGCTACACCGGCGCCGCCCGCGCCGGCGCCGACGCGCTCGGCGTCCCGCTGTTCGTGCTCGACCTCGCGGGCGCCCCGCAGCCGGTGAACGGCCCCGCCGGGACCCTGCACACCACGGGCGCCCCCCAACCGGCGACGAGGACCCGGGACGGGCACGCCTGACGGGAGGACCGATCAGACCCGGCTCCGGACGCGGAACGGGCCGCCCCGGCCTCCGCGCCCGCCGGACGAGTCCCGGGCCGGGTACGCCGCCGACAGCGCGCTCGGCCCGGGACCGCCTACACCCTTCAGCGGATGCTCGGCCGCCGCCGTTTCACACGGCGTACTTCTCCCGCAGTTCCACCTTGCGGACCTTTCCGGACACCGTCATCGGGAAGGAGTCGAGGACGCGGAGCCGACTGGGGATCTTGTAGTGCGCGAGCCGGCCCGCGCAGAACTCCCGCACCTCCTCCAGGGTGAGCGGGTCCGCCGGGTCGTCCGGGATGACACAGGCCAGGACCTCCTCGCCGTAGCGCTCGTGCGGCACCCCGACGACCTGGACGTCCCGGATCTTCGGGTGGGCGTGGAGGAACTCCTCGATCTCGCGCGGGTAGATGTTCTCGCCGCCCCGGATGATCATGTCCTTGATCCGGCCGACGATCTCGACGTACCCGTCCTCGCGCATCACCGCCAGGTCCCCGGTGTGCATCCAGCGGCCCGCGTCGATCACCTCGGCCGTCCTGTCCGGCTCGTTCCAGTAGCCGAGCATCACGCTGTAGCCGCGGGTGCACAGCTCGCCCGCCGTGCCCCGCGGCCGGGTCGCCCCGGTGGCCGGGTCGACGACCTTGACCTCCAGGTGGGGCAGGACCCGCCCGACCGTGGCGGTGCGGTGCTCCAGGTCGTCCTCGATCCGCGTCTGCAGGGACACCGGGGACGTCTCCGTCATGCCGTAGCAGATGGAGACCTGCTCCATGTGCATCTCGGCCACCACCCGCTTCATCACCTCCACCGGACACGGCGAGCCCGCCATGATGCCGGTGCGCAGGGAGGACAGGTCGTGGTCGGCGAAGTCCGGGAGGTTCAGTTCCGCGATGAACATGGTCGGGACGCCGTACAGGGACGTGCACCGCTCCCGCTGCACCGCCTCCAGCGTGGCCTTCGGGTCGAAGGAGGGCGCCGGGATGACCACGCAGGCGCCGTGGGAAGTGGCCGCCAGATTGCCCATCACCATGCCGAAGCAGTGGTAGAAGGGCACCGGGACGCAGACCCGGTCCTGCTCGCTGTAGTCGATCAACTCCCCCACGAAGTAACCGTTGTTCAGGATGTTGTGGTGGGAGAGCGTGGCGCCCTTCGGGAAGCCGGTCGTACCGGAGGTGTACTGGATGTTGATGGGGTCGTCGCAGGACAGGTCCTCGTACGACACGTCGGGCCGCGCGCGGCGGAGCAGCGCCTCCCAGCCCGGGTCGCCGATGTACACGATCTCGCGCAGCTCGGGGCAGTTGCCGCGCACCTGCTCGGCCATCGCCCGGTAGTCGCTCGTCTTGTGGCTCAGGGAGGCCACCAGCAGGGAGACACCCGACTGCTTGAGGACGTACTCGACCTCGTGGGTGCGGTAGGCCGGGTTGATGTTGACCATGATCGCGCCGATGCGGGCGGTGGCGTACTGGACCAGGACCCACTCCGGGCAGTTGACCGCCCAGATGCCCACCCGGTCGCCCTTGGCGACGCCGCTCACGGCCAGCGCCCGCGCCAGCTCCTCGACGGCCGCGCCGAACTCCGCGTACGTCCAGCGCCGTCCGGAGGGCACGTCGACCAGGGCCTCCCGGTCCGGCCAGGCCGCCACCGCCCGGTCCAGGCTGGCGCCGATGGTGTCGCCGAGCAGGGCCGTCGGGCTCGTCCCGTGCGTGTACGACAGCGGTGCGGTCACCGGAAGTCCTCCTCGCGGTACTCGTTCCGCGAGCCGGCCGCCGTGGCCTCGCGCAGCTCGATCCGGCGGATCTTGCCGGAGACGGTCTTGGGCAGCGCGCCGAACTCCAGCCGGCGGATGCGCTTGTACGGCGCGAGCACCTCGCGCGAGTGCTCGAAGACGGCCTTCGCGGTGTCGGGGCCGGGCTGCCAGCCCTCGGCGAGGACGACGTACGCCTTGGGCACGGAGAGCCGCAGCTCGTCCGGGGCGGGCACGACGGCCGCCTCGGCCACCGCCTCGTGCTCCAGCAGCGCGCTCTCCAGCTCGAACGGACTCACCTTGTAATCCGAGGACTTGAACACGTCGTCACTGCGCCCGATATAGGTGAGATATCCCTCCTCGTCCCGGGTGGCGATGTCCCCGGTGCGGTAGTAGCCGCCCGCCATGGCCTCCGCGGTGCGGTCGGGGTCGCCGTGGTAGCAGGTCATCAGGCCGACCGGGCGCTCGGCGAGGTCGAGCGCGATCTCGCCCTCGTCGGCGCCGGGCGCGCCGGAGACCGGGTCGAGGAGCTCCACCCGGAAACCGGGGCTGGGGCGGCCCATGGAGCCGGTCTTCAGCGGCTGGCCTGGGCTGTTGGAGACCTGCACGGCGGTCTCGGTCTGCCCGAACCCGTCCCGGACGGTCACCCCCCAGGCCCGCCGGACCTGCTCGATGACCTCCGGGTTGAGCGGCTCGCCGGCGGCCACGATCTCGCGGGGCGGGGTGCGCAGCTGACCCAGGTCGGCCTGGATGAGCATCCGCCACACGGTCGGCGGTGCGCAGAACGTGGTCACGCCCGCCCGGTCCATCTCGGCCATCAGCCGGGCCGCGTCGAAGCGGGTGTAGTTGAAGACGAAGACGGTCGCCTCCGCGTTCCACGGTGCGAACAGGTTGGACCAGGCGTGCTTGGCCCAGCCGGGCGAGGAGATGTTCAGGTGGACATCGCCGGGCTTGAGGCCGATCCAGTACATGGTGGCCAGGTGCCCGACCGGGTACGAGGTGTGGGTGTGCTCGACCAGCTTGGGGTGGGCGGTCGTACCGGAGGTGAAGTAGAGCATCAGGGGGTCGTCGGCCAGCGTCGGGCCGTCGGGGAGGAACTCGGCGGGGGCCGTGTACGCGTCCTCGTACGGCTCCCAGCCCTCCTCCGGCAGGCCGCCGACCGAGATCCGGGTGTAGGTGCCGGGCACGTCGGCGAACTTCGCCGTGTCCTCGGCGCGCGCGATCACATGCTTCACCCGGCCGCGCTCCACGCGGTCGCGCAGGTCGGCCGGGCCGAGCAGGACCGTGGCCGGGATGACCACCGCGCGCAGCTTCATCGCGGCCAGCGCGGTCTCCCACAGCTCGGCCTGGTTGCCGAGCATGACGAGGACGCGGTCCTCCGCGGCGACCCCCCGCTCGCGCAGCCACCGGGCGAGACGGTTGGACCGTTCGGCCAGCTCGGCGAAGGACAGCCGGGTCTCGGTGCCGTCCTCCTCGACGATGTGCAGCGCGGTGCGGTCGTTGCCGTCGGCGATCACGTCGAACCAGTCCAGCGCCCAGTTGAAGTGGCCGGGCCGGGGCCAGCGGAAGCCCTCGTAGGCCGTGGCGTAGTCCTCGCGGTGCTCCAGCAGGAAGTCCCGGGCCCTGCGGAACGACTCGGTCGCCGTGGTCATCGCACACTCCTTGCTGACGGTTCACTCCGGCTCTTCCGGACCATTGCCGGGCGGCTCTCTGGCATCGTCTAATCCGTGATGCAGGTCTCACTACCCCCGAACGGGGGTGTGGGCGGCCGAAGGGGCGTTTTCGTGACGGCAGACGCGGTGGGGGCGGTGGAGATCGGGGGCGCGCTGGCCCGGCTGCGGCGCGCGACGGGGCTTCCCGTCGCCTTCGGCGGCCTGGTGGAGTCCGGCCGGCCGCAGATCCGGATCAGCGAGCTGAGCGGCACGACCACGGTCGCGCTGCGCTCGCTCGCGGTGACCTCCGGCAGCGGGCTCGGCGGCAAGGCGGTGGCGCTGGCCCGGCCGTGCGCGGTGACCGACTACTCCAGTTCCCGGCAGATCAGCCACGAGTACGACGTGCCGGTGGCCGCCGAGGGCATCCGCGCGGTGCTCGCGGTGCCGGTGGTGGTGCGACGGCGGGTGCGCGGGGTGCTGTACGGCGCGCTGCGCTCGGCCCAGCCGCTCGGCGACCGCACGCTGGGCGCCGCGGTGGCGGCGGCGCGGGACGTGGAGCAGGCGCTGGTGGTGCGGGACGAGGCCGGGGGGCTGCTGGCCGCGGCCCGGCCGGAGCGGACCGGCGCCGGGCAGGGGGGAGCGTGGGAACAGGTGCGCGAGGCGCACGCGGCGCTGCGGGCGCTGGCGCCGCGGATCGCCGACCCGGGGCTGCGGGCCGAACTGCTGGCCGCGTGCGGCCTGCTGACCGCGCCGCCACAAGCCGGGGGCGTGACCCTGGCGCCACGGGAGCTGGACGTGTTGTCCTGGGTGGCGGCGGGGGCCACCAACGCGGCGGTGGCCGAGCGGCTGGGGCTGCGCCCGGAGACGGTGAAGGGTTATCTGCGTTCGGCGATGCGGAAGCTGGGCGCGCACACACGAGGGGAGGCGGTGACCGCGGCCCGCAGGGCGGGGCTGCTGCCGTAGCGCGAAGGCGGTAAGGAAACCTGCCCATTCATCCGGCGTCGCTTTGAATTTCCCTCTGCTTGACCGTTTGTTATTTCCCTCACCACGGCTTCCGTCCGAATTTCAAGGATCGTTGCCTAGAATTTGGCCCGGACACGACACACGAGGGGAGCGGTGACCGTGCGACGGGACTTCCAGGAGCCTGCCAGGTGCCGCCCCGACCTGGTCATCGGCCGCGAGGAGCTGTTCGCCGGCGCTCGCGAGCAACTCGCCTCGGGCGGCAGCGTGCTGCTCCACGGCCCCGCCGGAATAGGGAAATCCACGGTCCTGCGGGCATTGGCCGAGGAATACGGCGCCACCGCGCGCACGGTCCTGCGCTGCTCGGCCACCGAGTCCGAATCCCACCTTCCGTTCCTCGCCCTCGCCGACCTCCTCGGTCTCGTCCTCGACCAGGTCTCCCCCCGGCTGCCCGCCGCCCAGCGCACCGCCCTGGAGTCGGCGCTCACCGGCCGCGGCGAGTCCAGCCTCCAGCGCGACGGCCTCGCCCTGCGCCTCGCGGTGCTCTCCGCGCTGCGTGCCCTCGCCGTCGACGGCCCGGTCCTGGTCGTCGCCGATGACCTGCAGTGGCTGGACCCGGCCAGCGCCGAACTCCTCGGTTTCGCCGCCCGCCGCCTGGAGGGCACCCCGGTGCAACTGCTGTGCGCGGTCCGCACGGAGGGACAGGAGAGCCAGGAGTACGACCGTCAGCTGCGCGCCTGCCCGCCGGGCACCCTCGCGGTCCGGCTGGGCCCGCTCACCCGCACCCAGGTCGCCCAGCTGCTCGACCACCGCGGCCACGGCGGCCTGTCCCGCTCCACGCTCCGCGAGATCCACCGCACCAGCGGCGGCAACCCGCTGTTCGCGCTGGAGCTGGGCCGCGCCCTCGCCGACAGCCCCACCCCGCCCCGGCCCGGCGAGCCGCTGCCCGTCCCGACCTCGCTGCGCGCCCTGGTCCTCAGCCGCCTCGACATGCTGTCGGTGGAGGCCCGCCGCACCCTGCTGGTGGCCAGCGCCGGCGCCCGCCCCACCCTCGCGCTGCTGCACGCGGCCGGCCGGGAGAACGCCGAGGCCGAGTGCGCCCAGGCCGCCGAACTCGGGCTGCTGGCCCCCGAGCCCGACGCGCCCGCCGTACGGTTCGCCCACCCGCTGATCTCCGCCGCGCTGTACGCGGAGGCCCCCGCGCACGAACGGCGGGCCGCGCACGCGGCGCTGTCCACCGCCGCCTCCGACCCGATAGAGCGGGCCCGGCACCTGGCCCTCGCCACCACCGGCACCGACCCGGAGGTCGCCGCCCGGCTCGCCGGGGCCGCCGCCCTCGCCCGGGACCGGGGGGCGCCCTCGGTCGCCGCCCAGCTGGGCCTGCTCGCCGCCCGGCACACCCCCGCCGACGGCACCCCGAGCCCGGAGGAGCGCCGGCTGACGGCCGCCGAGGACGCCATCACCGCCGGCGAGGTGGACCTGGCCCGGGACATCGCCCGGGAGGTGCTGGCCCGGGCGACCGTACCGGCCGACCGGGTACGGGCCTGGATCGTCGTCATCGACACCGCCGGCCACACCATGGCCGAGGTCGACGCCGTCTTCCCGCAGGCCCTCGCCGACGCCGGCGACGACCCCCGGCTGCTCTCCCTCGTCCACTACCAGCTGGCCTGGCGGGCGCTGATCGTGGAGGGCGACTTCACCGAGGCCCGGGAGGCCGCCGCGCACGCCGCCGAACTGGCCGCGCGCGGCCAGGACCGGCGCACCGAGCTGCTCGCCCTCGCCTTCCAGGCGCAGACCGAGACCCTGATGGGTCATCCGGAGGCGCCCCGCACCATCAAACGGGCCCTGCGCGAACCCCAGGACCCCCGGGTGGCCTGGCATCACAACGGTGCGGGCAGCGCCCGGTTCCGCTGGCTGGTCATGGGCGACCAGCTGGCCGAGGCCCGGACCACCGTCACCGCGCTGCTGAGCGAGGTCCGGCGGCGCGGCTCGGTGGAGAGCGAGGTGCACTTCCTGCGCGGCCTCGCCGAGACCGAACTGCGCGCCGGGCACTGCGGGCGCGCCCTCGACCTGGCCCGCGACAGCCTGCGGCTGGCCCGGGACTCGGGGATAGGCGAGACGGCCTCGGCGATGCTCACCTCCCTCGCGGAGGCCTCCGGCGGCGATGTCGGCCGGGCGCTGGTGCTCGCCCGGGAGGCGGTGGACCACGCCGAGGAGGACGGCGACCAGATGTACCTGTCCCGGGCGCTGGGCGCGCTGGGGTACGCCCAGCTGGTGGCCGGGGACCCGGCGGGCACCGTGCGCTCGCTGCGCCGGGTGCGCAGCCTGGAGCTGGGGCTCGGCATCACCGACCCGGCCCGGGGCCGCTGGCAGGGCGACCTCGCCGAGGCACTGGTCCGGACCGGTGAACCGGCCGAGGCGCAGGACGTCATCGACGTCAGCCGGGACCACGCGCTGCGGCTGGGCCGGGAGAGCGTCCTCGCCGTGCTGGACCGGTCCGAGGCGCTGGTGCGGGCCGCCCACGGCGACCTGGAGGCCGCACTCGCCCAGCTGACGTCCGCTCAGGACCGGCTCGGCAAGCTCGGCTACGGCCTGGAGGAGGCGCGGGCGGCGTTCGCGCTGGCCGGGCTGCGCGGCGGTTGCCCCGCCTCCGCGGCCTACGACGAGGCCGCCCGGATGTTCCGGCGCTGCCGGGCGGTGCCCTGGCTGCGCCAGGTGGAGGAATCCCGTACCGCCCCCGAGCCGTCGCGGGCACCGGCCGCGCCCGACGCGCCGGCCACCCTGGGCGTACTTGCCGCGATGGAGCGTCAGGTCGCCGCACTCGTCATGGAGGGCGCCACCAACCGGGAGATCGCGGCCCGGCTGTTCATCAGCGTGAAGACGGTGGAGGCGACCCTGACCCGGGTCTACCGCAAGCTGGGGATCCGATCGCGGGTCGACATCGTCCGATTGGCGGCAGGTCGCCGCGCGCCGTGAAGGACGCTCTTGTTAACTGAACCGGACCGAGGGTTTTCCCTCACCCAACCCCCTAGGGGGTTCCCTCATTGGGAGCCGAGGGTTCCGGGTCCTAGCGTAAAGGGCGTGCCGCTCGCCCGGGCATACGGGGGTCGGTCCCGCGACCCCCATACCCGCGCGACCCCCCACCGGTGCAACCCCACTGAGGAGACTCATGTTCGGGCTCACACGTGCAAGACAGACCGTTGCGACCCTGGTGGCCACCGCCGCCGCGGCGGCGACCGCGCTGCTCGCCTCCCCCACTGCGAGCGCCGCACCCCAGCCCGTCGTCGGCGGTACGACCACCACGACGACCGCGTACCCGTTCATGATGCAGATCACGGACGCGTCCGGGAACCAGTTCTGCGGCGGCACCCTGGTGTCCGCCACCAAGGTGGTGACGGCCGCGCACTGCATGGTCGGCGAGACCACCGGCAGCGTCCGGGTGGTGGGCGGCCGGACGTATCTGAACGGCACCAACGGCACGGTGAGCCGGGTCGGCAGGATCTGGGTCAACCCGACGTACACGGACGCCACCAACGGCGACGACGTGGCCGTACTGACCCTCTCGACGTCGATGCCGTACACCGCGGCGAAGTACGTCACCTCCTCCCAGACGAGCGTGTACGCGGCCGGCACCACGGCCCGCATCCTCGGCTGGGGAACCACCTCGGAGAACGGCAGCTCCTCCAACCAGCTGCGGACCGCGACCGTACCGATCGTGTCCGACTCCAGCTGCCGTTCCTCCTACGGGTCGGACTTCGTCCAGTCCGACATGGTGTGCGCCGGATACACCTCCGGCGGCGTAGACACCTGCCAGGGCGACAGCGGCGGTCCCCTGCTCATCGGGGGCGTCCTGGCAGGGATCACTTCCTGGGGCGAGGGGTGCGCGGAGGCCGGTTACCCGGGTGTCTACACCCGGTTGACCACCTTCTCGGACCTGGTGACCGAGCAGGTCACCTCGTGACCCGGAAGACTTCCCGAGCATCCCTCGGGTAACCGCCAGGGGGCGGTTGCGAGCCACCACGAGCGGCCCGCAACCGCCCCCTATCCAATGCCCCCTCCCACAGCCCGTTCCCCTGGCCGATTCCCACGGCCGGGTGTGGTCCGGTCACGCGGTCCGCACCGGGGTACGGGCGTCGTCTGGGGCACGATGCTCCCTGGGTCGCTGACAGGACGGACCCAGGGGAACGGCACGGCCTTGCCGGAGCGTTCCCGTCCGCACACGTCCGCGCCACCGGGGCCGCGCCGTACGACGCCCCCGCGTCGCGGTGCGCTCACGACCGTACGACCTCCCCGAACCGGATGTCGTACGCGGTACCCGGATGCATCACCGCGAGCATGCGCTGCCCTTCCGCGGTGACCTCCTCCCGCCGGGCCCCGGTCAGCCGCTCGAAGGTCTCGATGACGAGGGCGTCGCCGTCGAGCTTCCACAGTCCGGCCAGGAAGCCGTCCACGAGCAGGGTGCGGTAGGCCTGGTTGCCCCGCCAGTGACGGCCGCGGTGGGCGGGCGGTACGACCCGGGTGCGGTCGGCGTGGGAGAGCAGGAGGTTGTCGAACTCGGGCAGGAAGCGGGGCGGTGCGGGGGTGGCCGGGTCGGGGCGCGGGGCGTCGGGGAGGTCGAAGAGTTCGACTCCGTTCGGGTCACGGAAGGTCAGCAGCCCGGGGCGCAGGCGTTCGAAGGCCGGCTTGAGGCGGGTGAGCCCGGACCAGGTCTGCATGTCCCGCACGGAGGCGGGGCCGAACGCGGCGAGGTAGCGCGGGACCATGGCATCCGGCGCGGGGGCGGGTTCGGCGGGCCGGCCCAGCCAGTGCTCGACGGTGGTGAGGGCGACCTGGCCGCTCTCCTCCCACAGCCCGCGCGGGGTGACCTGGACGAGCGGGAGCCGGCAGCGGGCGGCGACGGCGAGGGCCCGCGGGTCGGCGTCCGGCCACGCGGCGCCGAGCGCCTCGCGCAGTTGGGCCATGGTCCGCGGTCCGGCCTCCACCAGGTCGCGCGCGACGGCCGCGAGCCGGTCCAGGTAGACACCGGCCAGCCCCGCGCGGAAGTTCCGCAGCTCCCGGTCGCGGGCCGGCTGGACGAATGGCGGCAGCGCGAGGCAGTCGTCGGCGGTGTGGGTGTGGATCGTGGACCGCAGGGTGACGATCCGGGCCACCTCCCGGCCGGCCATGAGCGCGGACAGCCGCTCCGGCGTGAATCCGTCCAGCCGGGCGGCGAGGGCGTAGTACGGGGGGCTGGTGTTCTGCGCCTGGAGGCCGAGGAGATGACGCACCGCGTCCGGCACCGCCCGCGGGGAACGGCCCAGCAGGAGCTGCCGGGCGAGGGTGGCGCGGTTGAGGGCGCGTCCGTCCATCACCGGGGCACCGTCCGCACCGCTCCGGCCGCTCTTCTGCTTCCCGCTGCCTCTGGTCATGACCGCACGCTAACGTCCCAGGAGGACACCGGTCGGTGGAAGGAGCGGGCGTGGGCGAGGCGTTGGTGCTCGGTGGTGGCGGAGTGGGCGGGATCGCCTGGCTCACCGGGGTGTTGGCGGGGCTCGCCGATGCCGGGCGGGACGTGACGGGGGCCGGTCTGCTCGTCGGGACCTCCGCGGGGTCCACCGTCGCGGCCCAGTTGGGCAGCGGGCTGGACCTGGAGGAGCTGTACGCGCGGCAGGTGGATCCCGCGGCGCAGGCCGTCGAGATCGTGGCCGAGATGGATCTGGAGAAGTTCGCCGCGGAGCTCGGTGCCGCCGCCGGTCCGGCCGCCACGGTGGCGGAGTTGCGGCGCGCGGTCGGGCGGATGGCGCTCGCGGCGCGGACGGTCCCCGAGGCGGAGCGGCGCGCGGTGATCGAGTCGCGGCTGCCGGTCCACGAGTGGCCCGAGCGGGCACTGAAGGTCGTGGCGGTGGACGCGGACAGCGGTGAGCCGCGGGTGTTCGACCGGACCTCGGGCGTGTCCCTGGTGGACGCCGTCGCGGCGAGCTGTGCGGTGCCGGGGGTGTGGCCGCCGGTGACGATCGGCGGGCGCCGGTACGTGGACGGCGGGGTGCGGTCCGTCGCCAACGCCGACCTCGCCGCCGGCGCCGAGCGGGTGCTGGTGCTGGTGCCGCTGGGCGTCACCGAGCCGTTCCCCAGTGAGCAGCCGCTGGAGCGTGCCGTGGCGGAGCTGCGGGAGCGGGGGGCCGAGGTCGTGGTGGTCGGACCCGACGAGGCGTCGGCCGCGGCGGTCGGCGGCAACCCGCTGGACCCCGCCACCCGCGGTCCGGCCGCCGAGGCGGGCCGGGCGCAGGGGCGGATGCTCACGCTGCCCTGGGGACGGGGCTGACCCGGTCGGTCAGTCCGGCGGGTGGTCGCAGACCGACGGCAGCCAGGTCAGGCCGCCGGTGTTGCTGAGGGTTTCCAGGGAGCGCAGCAGGGCGTCCAGGTGGTCGCGGTGGGCGAGGAACTCGATGGTCGCCTCGGCGAACGCGTCGCGCACCGCGGGCGGCATCGCGTCGGAGGCGTCGAAGCAGTGCGCCTCCCCCGGGTCGCGGAGGGCGCGGGCCAGCGGGAGGCGCCAGTCGGAGTCGGGGTCACCGGGACCGGGCTCGACGTCGGTGTGCACGGAGAACCCCGACTCCCTGGCCGCCCAGGCGCGTTGGGCGTCGGCGGAGGCCAGGTGGCGGATCAGTGTCCTGGCCTCCGGGGTGGTGTGCAGCAGGGCGACCAGGTCGCCGGATACCTCCCAGGCGCGGTTGGCGGGGGTCCCGACGAGCAGCGGGGCGGAGGGGGACCAACGGCCGTGGGCCAGCCGCCAGGCGTGCCGGCCGCGGATGAAGGAGGCCTGGTGCTCCAGGGTGCAGCCCCGGGGCTCCGTGGTGACCAGCTTCGACACGTCGCCGAACGGGGTCTTCAGTGACCGTCGGACGAGATCCGGGTCGCCGCCGGCGTCGACGAGGTCGCCCCAGGTGGTCCAGGCGTCCTTCACCTGCTTCGACCGCCAGGACAGATCGCCGCGCGCCCACTGTTCGTAGACCTTCGGACCGTACCGCTGGAGCAGGATGTCCTCGATCCAGTCGGTGCCGGGCCAGCCGCTGGTGGCGCCAGAGCCCATGCCGACGCACCACTGGGCCGGTTCGTGCGCCGCCTGGCGGCGCTGTCGCTCACCGACGTCGCCCGGATACCAGACGATGCTCTTCAGGTCGGCCTTGAGCGGGAACCAGTACACGTGCCCGCCCGTCAGCGGCGTGGCCCAGGACCGGCCGAAGGCGCCGGTGTCCACGAGGTCTTCGAGTGGCAGCAGCTGTTTCTGCCGCGCGTAGTCGGCGAGTTCGCCGGGGCCGGTGAGCACCACCACGTCGGGCGGGGTGCCGGCCTCGACGTCGGCGCCGAGCACCTGGCTCTCGGCGTTGCTGCCCTGGTAGTCGACGTGGATGCGGTACTTCCGCTCGAACGGCTCGATGACCGCCCTCCGGAAGTTCGTCTCGTCGTCGCCGGTCCAGTTGGCCAGCAGGGTGACGGTCGGCTCCGTTCCGAGGACGCGCGCCCCCACCACCGCGGCCGCGGTGAGGAGGGCCAGGCAGCTCGCCACCACCGTGACCGTGCGGACCAGGCGGCGCGAGGGGCGGCGCCGGATGCCGGGGGCGGCCGTCGCGGGGCCGCCGGGGTGCGCGCTCACCGGGGCCTGAACCGGTAGTCGTCGATGTGCCGCCGCAGGCCCGTCTCGGCCAGTGCCATCAGCAGGACGCCTCCTGTCAGGATCCACACCGCCACCGCGGCGCGGAAGCCGGTGTGCGCGAGGTACGAGGCGGTGTGCCGCCCCGCGTCGGGGATGTGCGGCCCGGGCAGCGGGCGGTCGAGCAGGTGCCGGGTGTCCGTCATGCCCGCCTGGGTCCACACGGTGAAGAGCACCGCGGTGACGACTCCGGCCGCCGACAGGGCCAGTGCCGCGAGGAGTTGACGGTTGTAGCGGCGGCGGAACCGGTGCCGCAGGAAGAGCTGGGTCTCCAGCAGGGCGGCACCGAGGGCCAGGGTCAGCAGCAGGGTGACGCTCCAGCCGAGCCACAGCAGCGGGCCGAACGAGGTCTGCCGGTGCACGGCGGCACGCTGCTGCCGTTGCAGGAGCTTCAGCCGGTCCTGTATCCCCGAGCGCTTCTCCGTCAGGATGCTGGTGGCGTAGCTGAGATACGCCTCACGCAACACGCTGCCGTCGGGCTGGAGTTGGGATTGCTGGACCTTGACGGCGTAGACGGTGATGAGTCCGGCGACGGTCTGCAGGGCCTGGCGGCCCGCCGGTCCGCCGACGTCGTCGTCCGCGGCGGCGGCCGCCAGACTCTGCGCGGCGACCGAGATCTGCTTCTGGAAGTCGCTGGTCGGGGCCGGCGCGCCGGCGTCCCGCTGGGCCTGGTCGAGTGCGTACAGGGCGGTGTCGAGGGACAGCACGGCCGGGGCGCTGGAGGTGCGCAGCGGGTTCGCGTCGCCGTGCACGCCCTGGTACGAACCGAACAGGGACAGCGTGAGCAGTGCCGACAGCGTCAGCAGCAGTCGGTGGCGGACCGCGAGACCGCGGGCGGTCGTGCTGCCCCCGTCCGGCGGGCGCCGCCGGGCGCCGGGGAGCCGGGCGAGGAGGCGGGCGGGCAGGCGGGACGCCCGGGAGACGCGGCGATCGGCGGGGCCCTTCCGCGGAAGCGGCACGGAGGCGGAGGAGGGCGGGGGCGAGGACGGGGGCGTGGGCGGCCCGGCGACCGAACGGTGCTCCGCTCCAGGGGGCGTCCCCCTGCCGGTGCTCATGCGGGCGACCCCCTCAGCGGCCGGCCGCACTGGCCGCCGCAGTAGACGGATTCGGCGGGGCCGAGCCACTGGCAGACCGGGCACTCCACGAGCCCGTCGGGGCGGACGGGGAGGGCGGGATCGGGCGGGGCGGCGGGGTCGGGGGGCGGGCCGGCGCCGGGCCGTGCGGCGGCGCGGGCCGCGGCCGGATCCGCCGGCCGCGGTGGAGCCGGCGACGGCGAAGCCCCCGACGGTGTGGCCGTGTCGGGTTCCGGCGGGGTGGTGAGGGCGCTGGAGAGGATCAGGTGCTGCCAGTCGACGTCCTTCAGGCCGGTCCGGACCCGGCCGGTGCCCGGTGCCGCCTCGATCAGCCGGAGGGCGCCGAGCAGTTGGGTGTCGCCCAGGTCGCCGGCCAGCGCGAGGGCCCGGGCCAGTGCGCGGTCCGCCGCGTCCCGGCCGTCGGCCCCGCGCAGCCAGGCCCGGTAGGCGCCGACGACGGCGGCGCTCGCCTGCTGGTACAGCTCGTGCCGGCGGACCCCGGGATGCAGCACGGAGGAGGCGTCGCGCGGGTTGTCGGTCCAGCGCACCTCGACGGGCCTCGGATCGGGCAGCCGTACCGGCCGGACGAAGTCGGGTACGACGACCTCCACGGCGGCCAGCTGGAGGTCCTCGTCGGTCTCCCGGCCGGTCGGGTCGGTGGTCAGGACGACCTGGTAGTGCCGCACCTCGTCGCCCCAGGCGCGGGTGACGTACTCCACGCCGCGCCCGCCGGAGCCGGCCGGGACGGGCGGCAGTTCCTGTTCGCTCGGCACCACCTGTTTCACCTGGCGGATCACCGTGCCGGGGTTGGGGGTGATCCGGATCCGCAGTTCGGGCACCGCCGTGCCGAGCAGTCCCGCCATCACCTCCTCGTAGGCGGCGGTCAGTTCGGACTCGGCGCGGACGGCGCGGGCGCGGCCGTGCAGCCGCCGGGTGATGCGCAGCAGCAGTTCGGCGTCCCAGTCGTCGCCGATGCCCCAGGCGTCGCAGACGAACCGGCCCTCGCAGGCGTCGAGGGCGGTGTCCAGGGCCATGGCGGCCCGGTGGTCGTGTTCGTTGCGCCCGTCGGTGAGCAGCAGGACGTGCTTGACCGGGGCGGGGTGGTCCTTGAGCAGCCGCCGGGCGAGGTCGAGCCAGGTGCCGATGGCGGTGCCGCCGTCCGCGTCCAGGATGCGTACGGCGCGTTCGGCGGCCTCGCGTTCGGCGGGGCCGGCGACGGCGAGCACCTCGCTGCCGGGGCCGGGGTGGACCAGGGTGGCGTGGAACTGTCCGGCGAGCACGGCGAACGCGGTGCCGTCGGGCAGCATCCGGACCGCTGCGGCGGTGGCGTCCTTGGCGGCGTGCAGCTTGGCGGTGGGGTGCAGCATGGAGCGGGACGTGTCGACGATCAGCACCTCGGCGAGCGCGGGACCGGTGCCGGGCACGGGCGCGCCGGCGTGTGCCGGTCGGTCCCCGCCCCTGACCCCGATCTCCAGGATGGCGTGCATCTCCCGGTCCCGGGGGTGCCCGCCCGGGAGGGGGGCGACGGACAGCTCCTTCTCCTGGCTGACCAGGAGCGTCACCTCGGACTCCTCGGTCGTGGTCATCGGCGCCTCTCCCCTGGGTGGTCAGGCGGTGGTCGGGAAGTTCCCGAGGGTGGTCGGGCAGGTCTAGAAGGTGGTCATCGGCCGGACCGCGTGGGCCAGGTCGAGGAGCCGGCCGTGTTCCCCCGCGGTGCGGGCCTGGGCGGCCAGCTGCCGGAAGGACTGCTCCAGCCGGGTGCGCAGGCCGTCCTCGTCCCCGGGGCCGAAGAGGTCCCCGGGCGGGAGGCCGGGTTCCCAGCCCTGGGCGGGCCGGCTGTACAGGGCGTTCTCGCGGACCTCGGCGATCAGCCGGGCCCGGGACTCGCCGCTCGCCGCCCCGCCGTCCAGGCGCAGGTCGGGCAGCCGCCGGGCGGCGTCCCGGAAGCCGGCCGGGGTGGGCGGGTCGCCGTGCAGAATGCCGGCGCGGACGCGTACGGCGGCGATGCGGGCGGCGTCGTGGTGCCGGGAGGTCGCGGGGACCTCGTCGAGGACGCGCACGGCGGCGTCCCGGTCACCGTCGGCCAGATGGCCGCGGGCCAGGCCGAACGCGGCGGCGGTGTGCGCGGAGTCCCGTTTCCAGACGGCCTCGTAGTAGCGCATGGCCCGGCCCGGGCGCCCGGCTCCGGGACGGCCGGTGCGGGCGTGCTCGGCGCAGTAGCCGAGGGCGAGCTTGGGCACGTACTCGCCGGGCAGTGCCCGGTAGACGGCGTCGAAGCGGGCGCCGGCCAGGTCCACCTCGCCCTTGCTGAGGTGCAGGACGCCGTGGTGCCAGGCGATGCGCCAGTCGTGGGCGGCGCGTTCGCCGAGCTGGGTCTCGGCCTCGGCGAGCCAGTTCTCCGCCGCCTGCTGTTCCCCCTTCCTGAGGTAGGCGCGGCACAGCCAGAGCGCGGTCTCGGGGGTGCCGAGGCGGGATTCGCGGGGCCACTGCCGGGCGACGCGGTCGGGGGCGTCGGGCGGGAGGGTGTCCAGCAGCAGGGCGGCGCCGTCCTCCGGGTCGGGCACCGGCTCGGGCAGGGCGCCGGCCGCCTCGGCGGCGACGGGGGGCGAGACGTCCAGTGCGGCGGGCCGCTCGCCGGGTCGGCCGGTCCAGTGGTCCAGGGCGGGGATGGCGCCGAGCCCGGCGTCGAGGCTGGCACCGGAGGCGCGGAACCGGGTGGAGCTCTCCGGCAGCTGCTCGCCGAACTGGAGGGAGCGGAACTCGCGGAGCACCTCCCACAGTTGGCGGGACATCTCGGCCGCGGAGCGGAACCGGGCGCCGGGTGCCCTGTGGGTGGCGCGGTCGACGAGGCGGCGGAAGGAGTCGGGCGCGAGGCCGCGGGCGGGCTCGGTGTCGCGGGCCAGGGCCTGGAGGGTCATGCCGACGGTGTAGAGGTCGCTGTCGACGTGCCAGCCGCGCCGGTCGATCTCCTCCTTGGGCGGGGCGAAGCCCTCCGTGTAGACGTAGGCGGAGGCGCGGTCGCCGATGGCGCGGGCGGCGCCGAGGTCGACGACCTTGATCGCCCGGCCGAAGTGGACGACGTTGGCCGGCTTCATGTCGCAGTAGAGCAGGCCCCGTTCGTGCATGTACTCCAGCGCGCCGAGGATCTTGCAGCCGTAGGTGAGGACGTGGTCGAGACGGGGGCGGCCGTGGAAGATCCGTTCGGCCTCGTCGTCGTCGAAGAGCTGCTGGAGCGAGCGCCCGCCGATGTAGTCCATGACCAGGTACCCGGTGAGCGAGCCGTCGAGGGCCGGGTGTTCGGCGTAGGTGACGATGCGGACGATGTCGGGGTGGTGCAGGTGGGTGAGGGAGCGGCGCTCCTCGACGGCGGAGCGGCGGGCGAGGGCGTCGTGCACGTTCATCTGGCCCTTGAGGACGACCCGGTAGCCGTCGGCGCGGGTGTCCTCGGCGAGGTAGACCCAGCCGAGGCCGCCGTGGGCGAGACAGCCGAGCACTTTGTAGTGGCGGTCGACGACGTCGTCCTTCTCCAGTTGGGGCCGCAGGTCGTAGCGCGTGCCGCAGCGGGGGCAGCGGCCGGTCGGCAGGCCGGACTGGCCGCCGTAGCCGACGCCGATGGTCACGGTGCAGCCGTTCGCGTTGCAGCGGCGGCCCCCGGTGGGCGGGCGGGGGTTGTCGACGAGCACCTTGCCGGGTTCGGCGATCTCGGGCAGCACGACCAGTCCGTGCTGGTCGAGTTCGCCGAGTCCGGCGACGGCGTGCACGGCGGCCGGGCCGGTGGTCTCCTCCGCGGTACCGGCCGTGCCGGCGGTGGGCCGGACCGGCGGCGCGGTACGCGGCTCGGCGTGCCGGTGGCCGCAGGTGTCGCAGTAGCGGGTGGCCATGATGTGGCCCGCGCAGCCGGGCCGGACGCACGAGGTCATGGGACACGCTCCTTGCCGGGCCGGGTGGCGAGGGGATCCCCGGGCCGCGCGCGCGACGTCACGAGGCGTCCTCCTCTTCGGGTGGGGTGGTGGAGCAGAAGGCGACGAAGCGTTCGACGGCGGCCTCGGCGCACTCGATGTCGCAGGGGGTCTGCCGCAGGACCGACACGGCGTGCTCGTAGAGCCGGTAGGCGGCCATGACGCGGTCTCCGTGCGCGGCGGCCCGCTGCCGGCACAGCGGCCACTCCGCGCCGACGCGGCCGAGGAGTTCGTCGCGGCGGCGCAGCCGGACGTCGAGCAGGCCGATCGCCTCCTCCAGGCGCCGCCGGCGGCGGTCGGCGGCGAGCTCGAAGGCGAGCAGCAGGTCCGCGCCGCCGGGGTCGCGTTCCTGCTCGGGGCCGCGGGTGATCCAGGTGCGCAGCATCCGGCTGCGCCGCACCCCGGCCTCGGCCCGGTCGAGCAACGGCAGGGTGCCGGGCGCGGGCAGCACACGGCTCCGGCTGAGGTCGAGGGCCGGCCCCAACTCGTCGGTGATCCGCTGGAGTTCGATCTCCAGACGGGCCCAGCGGTCGCGCAGCGGGCGGTGTACGAGGGTCTCGGCGGCCCGGGTGACGCGCTCGCCCGGGCGGCGGAACGCCAGCAGCAGCCGGGCGCCGTGCCGGGCGAGCCGGTCCAGCAGGACGAGCAGGGCGTCGGGGTCGGCGGCCTCGTCGACGGCGACCAGGACGGCGGCGAGCGGGACGCGCAGGGAGCCGA
The DNA here is from genome assembly GCF_055639035.1 of Streptomyces sp. NPDC107654. Taxonomy (NCBI): domain Bacteria; kingdom Bacillati; phylum Actinomycetota; class Actinomycetes; order Kitasatosporales; family Streptomycetaceae; genus Streptomyces; species Streptomyces sp. NPDC107654. The sequence continues at coordinate 160,534 of NZ_JBVKBI010000014.1, read as the reverse complement.
GGCGTTCGGGCCGGGGGTCGTCGCGGATGCCGAGGCGTTCGGCGATCCTGTCCATGACCTCCGCGGCCGTCATCCCGCCCACGTCCAGGGCGAGGTCGTGGGCGCCGGCCGGCGGCACGGTCTCGGGCGGGTCGTGGCTGACGGCACTGGTGTTGCGGTGGGTGCGCAGTTCGCGGTCGGCCAGGGTGACGGCGCGTTGCAGGGTCCAGGCGCGGTCGCCGCGGGCGGGGACGACGGTGACGAGCACCGGGCAGCCCTCGCCGCGGAACCAGCAGGCGAGTTCGGTGGCGAACCGTACGTCGAGCCGGCCGGCGGCGGCGACGCCGGTGCGCAGCCGCGGGTCGACGGCCTCGGCGCCGTCGGTCCACTCGGCGACCTGCGGCAGATGTCTGAGGATCGTCTCGGTGGGGCTCATGTAGCTGAACACGGAGCCCGGTCCGTCGTCCACGCTGAGGACGATGCCGATGACCTGGTCGGTGGTGTGGTCGACGACGCCGCCGCCGCTGAAGCCGGGGGCGGCGAGTTCGCCGGGGGTGAGCGGGCGCAGCTGCACCTGGCTGTCCCGGCCGCGGGCGGCGACCAGGGTGGCGCCGTGCCAGCGCCCTCCGTCGTCGCCGTCCGGGAAGCCGTACATGCTGACGGGTCCGTGCGGGGCGGCGAGCCGGTAGAGCCGGGTGGTGTGTTCGGCGGGCAGCGGTGCGGACAGGCGCAGCAGGGCGAGGTCGCCGCTGCGGTCGCCGAAGGTGTCCTCGCGCTGGGGCACGTGTTCGTCGGGGCGCACGGAGGCGGTCACGGCGTCCAGTCCGGGGACGCCGATCAGGCGGACGGTGTAGCGGTGGCCGGGGCCGACGACATGGCCGGCGGTCAGGACCCGTTCGGGGGCGAGCAGTACGCCCGCGCCGAGGACGCGCCCGTCCGGTGTCTCGATGCGGGCGATCCAGGACGGTGTCCGTAAGCGTGATGCCACGACTCGCTCCCCCGTGCGCGTCATGGTCCCGAGGTTACTCCGCGTACCCGCCCGGTACTACTGATGTGCACGAGGTCGCCGTGTGAGGCCGGAAAAGAGGGTCCGCAAGCGAGACGGAAATCGAACAAGTTAGCTATACACACGGTGTATAGTCCGGGCATGCCTCTTTCGACCGACACGATCTCGACGCCGACCGACGCGCCCCGCCCCCGCCGCCAGGGCGGGGCGAACAGGAAGATGCGCGCAACGGGCCGCCGGTTGCGTGGCTGGGCGCTCGCGTCCGCCGCGGCCTGCCTGGCGTTCACGCTGACCGGCTGCGCCGAGGTCGACACGACGGCACCGAGCACCGCCCGCGCCGAGGCGGCGAAGGGGGCGCACGGGGCGCCGGCCCGGTTCGGCACCGTCGACTGCCGCGAGGCCAAGTGCATCGCGCTCACCTTCGACGCGGGGCCCAGCGAGAACTCGGCTCGGCTGCTCGACATCCTGAAGGAGAAGAAGGTCCCGGCCACCTTCTTCCTGCTCGGCAAGCGGCACATCGAGAAGTACCCGAAGCTGGTCGAGCGGATGGCGGCGGAGGGCCACGAGGTCGCGAGCCACACCTGGGACCACAGGATCCTCACCCGCATATCCGACGCGCAGATACGCGAGGAGCTGAAGCGGCCCAACGACGCGATCGAACGGATCACCGGCCGCAAGCCGACGCTGATGCGCCCGCCGCAGGGCCGTACGGACGCCGACGTGCACGAGATCTGCAAGGAGCTGGGGCTGGCGGAGGTGCTGTGGAGCGTCACCGCCAAGGACTACACGACCAACGACTCGGCGCTCATCACCAAGCGCGTCCTCGACCAGTCGTCCCGGGACGGGATCATCCTGCTGCACGACATCTATCCGGGGACCGTGCCGGCCGTGCCCGGCATCATCGACGCGCTGAAGGCGCGCGGCTACGTGTTCGTGACGGTCCCGCAGCTCCTGGCACCCGGAAAGGCGGAGCCCGGGAAGGTGTACCGGCCGTAGCCACGGCGTCCCCGCCGCCGGTACGCGCCTTCAGCCGGGCGGTGAGCGAATGCCGGACGTGCCTACGATCGTGCCGTGCCCACCTTCTCCTTCGAACGTACGACCCCGCTCCCGCTCGACGTGGCGTGGCACCGGCTCACGGACTGGCCCCGCCACGCCGGCGCGGTCCCGCTGACCCGGATCAGCGTGCTCACGCCCGCCCCGACCCGCGAGGGCACCCGCTTCGTGGCCCGCACGGGTCTCGGCCCGCTCGCCTTCGACGACGTCATGGAGGTGACGGTCTGGCGTCCGCCGACCGCCGGCGAGGGCGGCCTGTGCCGGCTGGAGAAACGCGGCCGGGTGGTCCTGGGCTGGGCGGAGATCGAGGTCCGCGCGGGCGCCGGCGGCCGCACCCGCGTCCGGTGGCGCGAGCACCTGCGCGTCCGGCTGCTGCCCGCCGCCTTCGACGGCGTCCTGAAGGCCGCGTCGCTCCGTCTGTTCGGCCGCACGGTGAACCGACTGCTGAGGCAGGGGTGAGAAGCCCCCGGCCACCCGTCCGGTCCCGCGCGCGGGTCGTCAGTCCTTGCGGCCCGTCAGCGCGACCGTGACACCCAGTCCGATCATCGTCAGACCGCCCGTGCCGCCGACCGCGGACAGGCGTCGGGGCGAGCGGGCGAACCAGTCGCGGGCGGCGGAGGCGGCGAGGCCCCAGACGCCGTCGGAGACCACCGCGATGACGTTGAAGACGACGCCGAGCAGCAGCATCTGGGCCGGGACGCTTCCGTGCTCCCGGTCCACGAACTGCGGCAGTACGGCGGCGAAGAACACCATCGTCTTGGGGTTGGCCACGCCGACCGCGAACCCCTCCCCCAGCGTGCGCAGGCCGCCGCGGGCCGGGCCGGACTCCGCGACCGCCGCCCGCAGCGAGCCGCGCTGCCGCCACGCCTTGACACCCAGGTACACCAGGTACGCGGCGCCCGCGAGCTTCAGGGCGGTGAAGACGAGGACCGAGCGCTCGACGACCGAGCCGATGCCGAGCGCCACGGCGACGACGAGTACGTACGCGCCGAGCGTGTTGCCGACGACGGTGGTCAGCGCGGCCCGGCGACCGTGCGCCAGGGCCCGCCCGACCACGAACAGCACGCTGGGGCCGGGCACCACGATGAGCAGGAAGGACAGGGCGGAGAAGGCCGCCAGCCGGTCCGGGGACAACACCATGCCGCCATGCAACACAACGTCGACCGCACCCCGCAACCACATTCCGGCCCTCGGGCGGGACCGACACCACCGGGCTGGACCGACGGGGCCAAGTCGGGGGAGCGCCGGCCCGGCCACGAGCGCGCCGGCCCGACCGTGACCCCGCCCTCCCCACCACGGCAGGGCCGGCCCGGCACGAGCCCGACGCCCCGACCACCACCGCGCCGGCCCGGGCCGAGCGCGTCGGCCAGGCCACGAGCGCGCCCGCCCGGCCACCGGAACGCCGGGCCGGTCGCGAAGTCGCCGCCCCGCCCCCGCGTCCTCAGGCCACCGAGCCGATCCGCCTCGTCGCCGGTGTCGTCGTGTCGTGGTGGATGGGGGTGTGCGCGCCGGTCAGCGAGGCTCCGCTGCCGCCGCGGCGGGCCGCGACGATCTCCGCCGCGATGGACAGGGCCGTCTCCTCAGGGGTGCGGGCGCCGAGGTCGAGGCCGATCGGGGAGCGCAGGCGGGCCAGCTCCAGTTCGGTGACACCGACCGCGCGGAGCCGCTCGTTGCGGTCGAGGTGGGTGCGGCGGGAGCCCATCGCGCCGACGTAGGCGACCGGCAGCCGCAGCGCCAGCTTCAGCAGCGGTACGTCGAACTTGGGGTCGTGGGTGAGGACGCACAGGACGGTCCGGCCGTCGACCTCGGTGCGCTCCAGGTACTCGTGGGGCCACTCGACGACGATCTCGTCGGCCTCCGGGAAACGGGCCCGCGTGGCGAAGACCGGGCGGGCGTCGCACAGGGTCACGTGGTAGCCGAGGAACTTGCCGATGCGGACCAGCGCCGACGCGAAGTCGATCGCGCCGAAGACGATCATCCGGGGCGCGGGGACGGAGGACTCCACCAGGACGGTGAGCGGGGCGCCGCAGCGCGAGCCCTGCTCGCCGATCTCCAGCGTGCCGGTGCGGCCCGCGTCCAGGAAGGCGCCGGCCTCGGCCGCGACCGTGCGGTCCAGCTCGGGGTGGGCGCCGAAGCCGCCGTCGTAGGAGCCGTCGGGACGGACCAGCAGGGCCCGGCCGCGCAGCTCGGCGGGGCCCTCGGCGATCCGCGCGACCGCCGCCGGCTCCCCACGGACGGCGGCGGCCAGCGCGGTCGCGAACACCGGCCGGGCGGGACCGTCCGCCCGGACCGGGGTGACGAGGATGTCGATGACGCCGCCACAGGTCAGGCCGACGGCGAAGGCATCCTCGTCGCTGTAGCCGAAGCGCTCCAGGACGGTCTCGCCGTCCTCCAGCGCCTGCCGGCACAGCTCGTACACGGCGCCCTCCACGCACCCGCCGGAGACCGAGCCGATCGCCGTGCCGTCGGCGTCCACCGCGAGGGCGGCGCCGGGCTGGCGCGGGGCGCTGCCGCCGACGGCCACCACGGTGGCGACGGCGAAGTCACGGCCCTGCTCGACCCACCGGTTCAGCTCCTCGGCGATGTCCAGCATCTGTCGGTCTCCTTGCGCGGGTTGAGGGAACGGGGGACGGGCGCCTAGCGGACGCCCAGCCAGGTCTCGATCGGATGGAGGGCGAAGTAGATCAGGAAGACGACGGTCAGGCCCCACATGAAGGCGCCGATTTCGCGGGCCTTGCCCTGTGCCGCCTTGATGGCGACGTAGGAGATGACGCCCGCGGCGACACCGGTGGTGATGGTGTACGTGAACGGCATCAGGACCACGGTCAGGAAGACCGGGATGGCGGTCGCGCGGTCGGCCCAGTCCACGTGCCGGGCGTTCATCAGCATCATCGCGCCGATGACGACCAGGGCGGCGGAGGCGACCTCCTGCGGGACGATCGCGGTGACCGGGGTGAAGAACAGACAGGCCGCGAAGAACAGTCCGGTGACGACGGAGGCGAGGCCGGTGCGGGCGCCTTCGCCGACGCCGGTCGCCGACTCGATGAACACGGTCTGGCCGGAGCCGCCCGCCACGCCGCCGATCGCGCCGCCGGCCCCGTCGATGAACAGCGCCTTGGACAGGCCCGGCATGCGGCCCTTGTCGTCGGCGAGGTTCGCCTCGGTGCCGACGCCGATGATGGTGGCCATCGCGTCGAAGAACCCGGCGAGCACGAGGGTGAAGACGATCATGCCGATCGTCATCGCGCCGACCCTGCCCCAGCCGCCGAACTCGACGTGGCCGAAGAGCGAGAAGTCGGGCATCGAGACCGCGCCGCCGTGCAGCTCGGGTGCGCCGTTGGCCCATTGACCGGTGTCGATGACGCCGAGCCCGTTGAGGACGGCGGCGACGACGGTGCCCGAGACGATGCCGATGAGGATGGCGCCGGGGACGTTCCGGGCCTGCAGCATGAAGATCAGCAGCAGCGTGCCGGCGAAGAGCAGCACCGGCCAGCCGACGAGTTCACCGGCGGGGCCGAGACTGAGCGGGGTGGCCTTGCCCTGGTGCACGAAGCCGGCCTTGTAGAAGCCGATCAGGGCGATGAACAGGCCGATGCCCATGGTGATCCCGTGCTTGAGCGCGAGCGGGATCGCGTTCATGATCATCTCACGCAGGCCGGTGACGACCAGCAGCATGATGACCACGCCGTACATCACGCACATGCCCATGGCCTGCGGCCAGGTCATGTTGGGGGCGACCTGCGAGGACAGGACGCCGGAGACGGAGAGGCCGGCGGCGAGGGCGAGCGGCACCTTGCCGACGAAACCCATCAGCAGCGTGGTGAAGGCCGCCGCGAACGCGGTCGCGGTGATCAGCGCCTTCTGGCCGAGCGTGTCCCCCGCCGCGTCCTTGCCGGACAGGATGAGGGGGTTGAGCAGGAGGATGTACGCCATCGCCATGAAGGTGGTGATGCCGCCGCGCACCTCACGCGCGACCGTGGATCCTCTTCTGGATATGTGGAAGTACCGGTCGAGCCAGGACCGTCCTGCCGGGACGCGGCTGCCTTCGCCGGCGTCCTCCGCTGCGGTCCTGGGCTCCACTGACTGCTGGGTCATGGTGCCATCTCCCAAGGTTCAAAGGGGCACCCGTACGACTTCCCTGTGGGGTACGGGATTTGGGGAATGGACGACCCGGGGGACGGCCCGAGACGAACCTGTTTCCTGGTACTTCAAGGACCGCGAGCGGAGCGGAACTCAAAGAGGGGTTTCTCCGGGCGGCGCGTGGAGTGTGTGACGTTCCCTGCGCCGCCCGGAGAGCTGTGGGGGTGTTACGCGGTGCCGGTGAGGTGCTCGGGCCGTACGGGAGTGCGGTCGAGCTCCAGCCCGGTCGCGTTCCGGATCGCCGCGAGGACGGCCGGGGTGGACGACAGGGTCGGCGCCTCGCCGATGCCGCGCAGCCCGTAGGGGGCGTGCTCGTCGGCGAGTTCGAGCACGTCGACCGGGATGGTCGGCGTGTCGAGGATGGTGGGGATCAGGTAGTCCGTGAAGGAGGGGTTCCTGACCTTCGCCGTCTTGGGGTCGACGATGATCTCCTCCATCACGGCCACGCCCAGGCCCTGGGTGGTACCGCCCTGGATCTGGCCGATGACGGAGAGCGGGTTGAGCGCCTTGCCGACGTCCTGGGCGCAGGCCAGTTCGATGACCTTGACCAGGCCGAGCTCGGTGTCGACCTCGACCACCGCGCGGTGCGCGGCGAAGGAGTACTGGACGTGTCCGTTGCCCTGGCCGGTGCGCAGGTCGAAGGCCTCGGTCGGCCGGTGCCGCCACTCCTCCTCGACCTCCACGGCCTCGCCCTCCAGGACGTCGGCCAGGTCGGCGAGGACCTCGCCGGCGTCGGTGACGACCTTGCCGCCCTCCAGCAGGAGCTCGGCGGTCGCCCAGGCCGGGTGGTAGGAGCCGAACTTGCGCCGGCCGATCTCCAGGACCTTCTCCCGGACGATCTCGCAGGCGTTCTTCACGGCGCCGCCGGTGACGTAGGTCTGCCGGGAGGCCGAGGTGGAGCCCGCGGAACCGACCTGGGTGTCGGCCGGGTGGATGGTGACCTGGGTGACGCCCAGCTCCGTGCGGGCGATCTGGGCGTGGACGGTGACACCGCCCTGGCCGACCTCCGCCATCGCGGTGTGCACGGTGGCCACGGGCTCGCCGCCCACGACCTCCATGCGCACCTTCGCGGTGGAGTAGTCGTCGAAGCCCTCGGAGAAGCCGACGTTCTTGATGCCGACCGCGTAGCCGACACCGCGTACGACGCCCTCGCCGTGCGTGGTGTTGGACAGACCGCCGGGCAGCTGCCGTACGTCGGCGCCCTCGCTGGACTCCCACTGGCGCTCGGGCGGCAGTGGCATCGCCTTGACGCGGCGCAGGAGGTCGGCGACGGGGGCGGGCGAGTCGACGGGCTGGCCCGTCGGCATGATCGTGCCCTGCTCCATCGCGTTCAGCTGCCGGAACTCCACCGGGTCCATGCCCAGCTTCTTCGCCAGCTTGTCCATCTGCGCCTCGTAGGCGAAGCAGGCCTGGACCGCGCCGAAGCCGCGCATGGCGCCGCAGGGCGGGTTGTTGGTGTAGAGGGCGATGGCCTCGATGTCCACGTCGTCGATCACGTACGGGCCGACGCTCAGCGAGGAGGCGTTGCCGACGACCGCCGGGGAGGCGGAGGCGTAGGCGCCGCCGTCCAGGACGATCCGGCACTTCATGTGCGTGAGCTTGCCGTCCCTGGTGGCGCCGTGCTCGTAGTACAGCTTGGCCGGGTGCCGGTGGACGTGCCCGAAGAAGGACTCGAACCGGTTGTAGACGATCTTCACCGGCTTGCCGGTGCGCAGCGCCAGCAGGCAGGCGTGGATCTGCATCGACAGGTCCTCGCGGCCGCCGAAGGCGCCGCCGACGCCGGCCAGTGTCATGCGCACCTTCTCCTCGGGCAGGCCGAGGACGGGCGCGATCTGGCGCAGGTCGGAGTGGAGCCACTGGGTGGCGATGTAGAGGTGGACGCCGCCGTCCTCCTCCGGGACGGCGAGGCCGGACTCGGGGCCGAGGAAGGCCTGGTCCTGCATGCCGAAGGTGTACTCGCCCCGGACGACGACGTCCGCGCGCCGGGCGGCCTCGTCCGCGTTGCCGCGGACGATCGGCTGGCGGTGGACGATGTTGGGGTGCGGGACGTGCCCGAAGTGGTGGTCGTCGCGGCCCTCGTGGACGAGGATCGCGTCCGGGGCGAGCGCCGACTTCTCGTCGGTGACGACCGGGAGTTCGCGGTAGTCGACCTTGATCTTGGCGGCGGCGCGGCGGGCCGTCTCCGGGTGGTCGGCGGCGACGATCGCGACGGGCTCGCCGTGGTGGCGTACCTTGCCGTGCGCGAGGACCGGGGTGTCCTGGATCTCCAGGCCGTAGTTCTTCACCTCGGTGGGCAGGTCGTCGTACGTCATGACGGCGTACACGCCCGGCATGGCGAGGGCCTCGGAGGTGTCGATCGACACGATCTCGGCGTGGGCGACGGTGGAGCGCAGGATCTGCCCCCACAGCATGTCCTCGTGCCACATGTCGGACGAGTACGCGAACTCGCCGGTGACCTTGAGGGTGCCGTCCGGACGGAGCGTGGACTCGCCGATACCGCCCTTGGTGCGGTAGCCCTGCGTGATCTTCGTAGGAGCGCCGTTGGCCGGCATGGTCAGACCCCCTCGGACTGGCGGGCGGCCGCCAGGCGGACCGCGTCCATGATCTTCTCGTAGCCCGTGCAGCGGCACAGGTTGCCCGACAGCGCCTCGCGGATGTCGGCGTCGGTCGGGTTCGGGTTGCGCTCCAGCAGCTCGTCGGAGGCGACGAGCAGGCCCGGGGTGCAGAAGCCGCACTGGACGGCGCCGGCGTCGACGAACGCCTGCTGGACGGGGCTCAGTTCGGTGCCCTCGCCGGTCTGCGAGTCGGTGCCCTTGGCCTGCCACTGCTGGGCGTCCTGGAGGGTCGTACCGCAGGCGCCGGTGGCGCACCCGCCCTCCGCGCGCTGCTTGGCGAAGTCCGCCAGCCCCTCGACGGTCACGACGTCCCGGCCCTCGACCTGGCCGGCCGCGACCAGGCAGGAGCAGACGGGCACGCCGTCCAGGCGCACGGTGCAGGAACCGCACTCGCCCTGTTCGCAGGCGTTCTTGGAGCCCGGCAGGCCGAGGCGCTCGCGCAGGACGTACAGCAGGGACTCGCCCTCCCAGACGTCGTCGGCCTCCTGCGGGCGTCCGTTGACGGTGAAGTTGACGCGCATCACGCAGCTCCCTCGGTGGTACGGCGGGCGCCGCGGTACGACTCCCAGGTCCAGGTCAGCGTCCGGCGGGCCATGACGCCTACCGCGTGCCGGCGGTAGCCGGCGGTGCCCCGGACGTCGTCGATCGGGTTGCAGGCGGCCGAGCACAGGTCCGCGAACTGCTTGGCGACCGACGGGGTGATGATCTTCCCGTTGTCCCAGAAGCCGCCCTCCTCCAGGGCCGCGTTCAGGAACTCCTCGGCGGCCTTGGCCCGTACGGGGGTGGGGGCGGCCGAGCCGATGCCGGTCCGGACGGTCCGGGTCTCGGGGTGCAGGGCGAGCCCGAAGGCGCACACGGCGATGACCATGGCGTTGCGGGTGCCGACCTTCGAGTACTGCTGGGGGCCGTCGGCCTTCCGGACGTGCACGGCGCGGATCAGCTCGTCGGGCTGGAGCGCGTTGCGCTTGACGCCCGTGTAGAACGCGTCGATCGGGATGAGACGGGTGCCGCGGGCCGCCGACTCCACCTCGACCTCGGCGCCGGCCGCGAGGAGGGCGGGGTGGGCGTCACCGGCGGGCGAGGCCGTGCCGAGGTTGCCGCCGACGCCACCGCGGTTGCGGATCTGCGGGGAGGCGACCGTGTGCGAGGCGAGCGCGAGGCCCGGCAGCTCGGCACGGAGGCTCTCCATGATCTCGGTGTACGGGACGGAGGCACCCAGCCGTACGACGTCCTCGCCGACCTCCCACTCGGAGAGGTCGCCGATGCGGTTGAGGTCGAGGAGGTACTCGGGCCGGCGGTGGTCGAAGTTGATCTCGACCATCACATCGGTGCCACCCGCAATCGGCACAGCGGTGGGGTGCTCGGCCTTCGCGGCGAGCGCCTCCTCCCAGCTGGCGGGGCGAAGGAAGTCCATGACCGGCTCTCTTCTTCGTCTCGTGAGTCGTACAGATTGAGCCAATCCGTGTGCGGCGGGCCCGGCTCGTTACGTGCTGTTAACGCGGAGTGGACTCAGTACACCGCTCTGTGCTCCGGCGGGGTCAGTCACCGAAACCATGAAGGAGTTCGCTGGCCAGGCGGAGCATCTTGTAGATTCGTATGAACGGAGGACATCGGCAACCTCTCCGTTTTCCTGGGGAAACGCAGGTAACGGCACGGCGGGCCCGGTTTCCGGCCGGTGCGGCCCCTCGCCGGGTTCCCTCCCGGCCCCACTTCAAGATCCATCGTAGGTTTCGAGACAAAGAACGGCGGCGACGAGATGCGGCTGCGCGCACTGCTGGACACCGATGCGCTGGGCCTGCGGCTGCTCGGCGGCGAGGACGAGCTGGACCGCTCGGTACGCGGGGTCATGACCACCGACCTGCGCGACCCGAGCCGCTACCTCTCCGGCGGCGAGCTGGTGCTGACCGGCCTGGCCTGGCGCCGGGACGCCGCCGACTCCGAGCCCTTCGTGCGCATCCTGGTGCAGGCCGGGGTGGCGGCCCTCGCGGCCGGCGAGGCCGAGCTGGGCGATGTGCCGGACGACCTGGTGCTGGCCTGCGCCAGGCACCGGCTGCCGCTGTTCGCGGTGCACGAGTCGGTGGCGTTCGCGACGATCACCGAGCACGTCGTCCGGCAGGTCTCCGGGGAGCGCGCCGGCGATCTGGCGGCCGTGGTGGACCGGCACCGTCGGATGATGACCTCCGGCCCCGCGGGCGGCGGCCCGGACGTGGTCCTGGACCTGCTCGGCTCCGACCTGGACCTGCGCGCCTGGGTGCTCTCCCCCACCGGCCGGCTGATCGCCGGTTCCGAGGAGGCGGGGCCGGCGCTGCCCGCGGAGACCTGCGCGAAGCTCGCCGCCGAGCACCTGGCGGCCACCCGCACCGGCCGCCGCGGCCCCCACCGGGTCCAGCTGCACGGCGGCACGTACTCCCTGTTCCCGATCCGCTCCTCCGGCCGCTCCCCGCAGGCCGCCCGCGATGTGCGCGAGACGGTCCTGTCGGACTGGCTGCTGGCCGTGGAGGCGGACGCGGGCGACTGGCCCGGGGAGCGCCTGGACCTGCTGCAGGGCGTCACCCAGCTGATCGCCGTGGAGCGGGACCGCCGGGACGCGGCCCGCACGGTCCGGCGCCGGCTGGCCCAGGAGGTGCTGGAGCTGGTGCAGACGGGCGCCGCGCCCGCCGAGATCGCCGCCCGGCTGCGGGTGGCTGCGCCGGTGCTGCTGCCCGGGCTCGGGACGGCCCCGCACTGGCAGGTCGTGGTGGCCCGCGTGGAGTGGGACGGGGACGAGGTCGACGGCGGCCCGGTCGCGCAGTCCCTGCTGGAGGAGATGCTGGTCGACCCGCAGTCGACGGGCCCCGAGCCCTCCGACCGGATCGCCGTCGCGCACTCCGGCGGCGAGGCGATCGCCCTGGTGCCGCTGCCCGCGGTCGCCGCCGAGCACGACGGCGCGGAGACCGGGCTGCTCGCCGACGCCCTGCTGCGGTCGGTCCGGGAGCCGCTGTCGGCGGGCCTGGACGACGACGGCCGGCTCACCCTCGGGGTCAGCGCGGCCGTGCACTCCGCGGAGGGCCTGCGCGGCGCCCTGGAGGAGGCCCGGCACGCCCGCCGGGTCGCCGCCGCCCGCTCCGGCCGGGTCTGCGCGGCCGGCCACCAGGAGCTGGCCAGCCACGTCCTGCTGCTGCCCTTCGTCCCGGACGACGTGCGCCGCGCGTTCACGGCCCGGCTGCTGGACCCGCTGAAGGACTACGACCGCCGGCACCGGGCCGAGCTGATACCGACCCTGGAGGCGTTCCTCGACTCCGACGGCTCCTGGACCCGCTGCGCGACCCGGCTCCACCTGCACGTCAACACGCTGCGCTACCGGGTGGGCCGGATCGAGCAGTTGACGGGACGGGACCTGTCCCGCCTGGAGGACAAGCTGGACTTCTTCCTGGCCCTGCGCATGAGCTGAGGTCAGCGGGGGCGTGCGGCGGCCAAACCCGGTCACCCCCGCGCCCCACGACTTTGTGAACTCTTTCACCCACCCTCTTGGCCGGGCACCGCGATTGGTGCTGGAATGCCGCCACCACTCAACAGCTCGATGGCGCGCTCGGGGAGGGCAACGTGGCGTATACCGCCATGTCTGGTAACGGAACCACCGGTGACGATCCGCTCCAGACCGCGGTATGGCGGTTGCGTAGCCGGGCCTGCTGGGCCGACGCGGCGGCCCTGCTGCCCGCCGACCGGCCCGACCCGGCGTTGCAGCGGGCCGCCCTGCTGGCGGAACGGTGTCTGTACACCGAGCGGGGCTGGGAGCAGGCGGAGGACGCGCTGCGGACGGCGGAGGCGCTGGCGCACAGCGACGAGGAGCGGGGCGCCGCCGCGTGCGAGCGGGGCTACCTGGCGTACGCGGCCACCCTTCTCGGGGTGCGCGACCGGGCCGACGAGGCGCGGGCCGCGCTGGGCCGGGCGGCGGCGCTGATCCCTCCCGGGGCGGCGGGACGGCCCCTGCTGGACTTCCGGCGCGGGCTGGTGGCGCAGAACCTGGCGGGCGCCCCGCAGGCGGCCGGCGCCGCGTTCCGCCGTGCCCACGCGGGCGCCGCCGCGCACGGCGACGATCTGCTGCTGTCCTTCACCTGGCGGCACCTGGCGGGACTCGCGCTGCGGGAGGGGGAGCTGACCGAGGCGCGGTACGGTTTCGCCGAATCCCTGCGGATCCGGGAGGAGTTGGGGTACCTGGTCGGCACGGCGCCGGCACTGGCCTCGCTGGCCGACACGGAGGAGGAGCCGGAGGCGTCCCGGCTGCGCGAGGAGGCCCGCCGGCTCTTCCGGTTGCTGGGCGGGGTGCCCACGTGGCTCGCGCGACAGCTGGCACCGCCTGCGCCGGGGGCGGCGACGGCGTAAGGGGTGGGCGGCGGAGGGAGGCCGCCGGGTTCGTCGCCGGGTGCGGGTGTGCGGGGGTTGCTCGCGCGGTTCACCGCGTCCCTTCGGGGCGCTTCCCGCCCCCGGGCCCGCGGCCGGTTGTCAGTTCGCGCCGGCGAAGTGCTCCCCCACCAGCCCCCGCACCACGTCCACGTCCCCGGCCGCCAACGCGTCCAGCAGGGCCAGGTGTTCCGCCGCGTCGGCGAGCAGCTCGGCCCGGCCCCGCCGTACCGGCGGCCACTGGGAGCGGCGGTGCAGGTCCTCGGCGATGCGGACCAGCTGCTCGTTGCCCGCGAGGGCGAGCAGTGCGCGGTGGAAGGCGCGGTCGGACTCGGCGTATGTCGCCGGGCAGCCGGAGGCGGCCGCGCGGACCGTCTCCTCCGCGAGCGGCCGCAGCTCGGACCACCGCTCGGCCGGCACCGTGCGGACGAGCCGCAGCATCACCGGCACCTCGATGAGCGCGCGCACCTCGGCCAGCTCGGCCAGCTCCCGCGCCCCGCGCTCGACCACCCGGAAGCCCCGGTTGGGCACGACCTCGACGGCGCCCTCCTGGGCGAGCTGCTGCATGGCCTCCCGCACGGGCGTGGCCGAAACGCCGAAGCGCTCGCCGAGCACCGGTGCCGAGTAGACCTCCCCGGGCTTCAGTTCGCCGGTGACGAGCGCCGTGCGCAGCGCGTGGAGGATCTGCCCGCGCACCGAGGAACGCTGCACCGCGGCTCGCTGCCCGGGGACCGGAGGCTCGTCGTGGGTGTGCTCGCCGCGTGCCGCGTCCGGCACCGCAGCGTCCCGCTCCCGGCCGCACTCCGCACCGCCCGCGGGCCGCCGCCGCTCCGGCGCCCGGGTGGCGACCGGAGTGCCCGGGGAGCCCTGCGCGCCCTGCTTCACGGGTCCTCCTGGCGGCTTGTCGGCACTTGGGGTCATTAACGACGGGTTGTCGCTTGTCCGTCAAGCACCTTAGGCGCACCGGGCGACAGTTCAAATTCCCACGATCGTGGGTAAGGTGAGCCTTACCTGTGCAGCCCAGTCCGTGATCACGGACGTGTCCGAGGACCGGTGGTTCCGTCATGCCCGCTGCGGCCTCGCCGCTCACCGCCGCGTACGACCGTCTCCGCGCGGCCTTCCCGGGCCTGACCGTGACCGAGCGGGGCCCGGACGAGCCGATGCCCGCGGGCGGGGGCTGGGTGGGCGCCGACGGGCTCGCCGCGGGCGGCGCGGAGCTGGACGCCTTCCTCGCCTGGGACGCGGCCCAGGTGGTGCGGGACCACGGCCGGCCGGCCCGCCCGGACGTCGTCGCGAGCTTCGGCCTGCACCGCTACGCCTGGCCGGCCTGCCTGCTGTTCACGGTCCCGTGGTTCCTGCACCGCCGCGTCCCCCGGCTGCCCGTGACCCACGTCCGCTACGACCGCACGGCCGGCCGGATGGCCGTGCGCCGCCCGGTCTCCCTCGCCTGCCTGCCGGGCGACCCCGCCGCCGCGCTGCCCGGCACCGTCGTCGTACCGGACGAGGAGGCGCTGCGGGCCGAGGTGCGGGCGGCCGTGGCCGAGCACCTGGAGCCGGTGTTCGCCGCGTTCGGCCCGCGGATGCGGCGGCGCGGGCGCGCGCTGTGGGGCATGGCGACCGACGAGGTCGTGGAGGGGCTGTGGTACGTGGCCGGGCTGTTCGGCGGACGGGAGGCGGAGCGGGCCGTGCGGGAACTGGAGCTGCTGCTGCCCGGGGCGACCCGGCCCTACGCCGGTGCCGCCGGGTTCCGCACCCTGACCGGGCCGGACGGAACGCCGCACCCCACCCGGGACCGGGCGAGCTGCTGCATGTTCTACACCGTCCGCCCGGAGGACACCTGCGCCACCTGCCCCCGCACCTGTGACGGCGACCGGATCGCCCGACTCACCGCCACGGCCGCCGCCTGAGTGTCACACTCTCCCCGGGTGCCGCACGAAGTTCCCACGGAACCACCCGTCCGGGTAGTCTTATTCGAACTCAACTCCCGCCGGTCACGCGGCAGTTCGAGCAGAACGCCGTCCCGGGCATCCCCTTGCACCTCTATGGCGGCCTCTTGCCCCGAAACCGCCTGAGGCCCCTCGGGAGTGGGCCACTATGGCGGGCGTTACGCCCTATCCCAATGCAAGGGACCCCTGATGAGACTGACCGACATATCGCTGAACTGGCTGCTTCCGGGCGCCGTACTGCTCCTGGGGATGCTGGCGGCTGTGGCGGTGCTCGCGCGCGGCAAGCGCTCCTCCGGGGAGAACGCGAGCGCGGACGACTCGTGGGAGCGCAGCGAGGAGCGCCGCAGGCGCAAGGAGGCCGTCTACGGCACGGCCTCCTACGTGCTCCTGTTCTGCTGTGCGGCGGTCGCGGCAGCCCTGTCCTTCCACGGCCTGGTCGGCTTCGGCGAACAGAATCTCGGGCTGACCGACGGCTGGCAGTACCTGGTGCCGTTCGGCCTGGACGGCGCGGCGATGTTCTGTTCCGTCCTCGCGGTGCGCGAGGCCAGCCACGGCGACGCGGCCCTCGGCTCGCGGATGCTGGTCTGGCTGTTCGCGGCCGCCGCGGCCTGGTTCAACTGGGTGCACGCGCCGCGCGGCGCGGGTCACGCCGGCGCTCCGCAGTTCTTCTCCGGCATGTCGCTGTCGGCGGCGGTGCTGTTCGACCGGGCGCTGAAGCAGACCCGCCGGGCCGCGCTGCGCGAGCAGGGCCTGGTGCCGCGTCCGCTGCCGCAGATCCGGATCGTGCGCTGGGTGCGGGCGCCGCGCGAGACCTACAAGGCCTGGTCGCTGATGCTCCTGGAGGGCGTGCGCAGCCTCGACGAGGCGGTCGAGGAGGTCCGCGACGACAAGCGGCAGAAGGACGAGGCCCGGCAGCGCCGGCGGGACCAGCAGCGGGTGGAGCGCGCCCAGCTCAAGGCGATCAGCCGGGGCCACCGCGGCTTCGCCGGCCGGGGATCCGGCCGCGAGGTCGAGGTGCAGGTGGAACGTGGGCCGGCGCCGGCGACCGCGGAGCCTGCCATATCGAGCGCGGAACAGCTGCCCGTCCGCGCCCGTCCCTCCCTTCAGCCGGTCCGCAGCGGGGCTGAACCGGTGACCGTCGACCTCACCGCCGAGGACGACACCATGGCACTGCCGCGCCTGGACTCCCTGGAGCGCAAGCTCAAGGACCTGGAGCAGCAGTTCGGCTGACCGCCCGACCCGCGGCGGGACCGCGGCACGGGACCGGGGGCGTGACCGCGCGGGTCACGCCCCCGTCCCGTTGCCGACCCGCCTCCGTTCCGCCGGTGCCGTGCCTCACGCCGCCTCGGCGCCGAGTTCGAACCACACCGCCTTGCCCACCCCGTGCGACCGTACGCCCCAGGCGTCGGCGAGGGACTGCACCAGCACCAGGCCGCGGCCGTGGGTGTCGTCGCCCGTGTCCGGGGCGCGCAGCTCGGGTCTGCGGGCCACGAAGTCCCGTACCTCCACGCGCAGTCCGCCGTCCTCCACGACCGCCGTGAGGACGGCGTCGTCGTCGGTGTGGACGAGGGCGTTGGTGACGAGTTCACTGGTGAGCAGTTCGGCGATCTCCGAGCGGCCCGGTTTGCCCCAGTGCCGCAGCAGTTCGCGCAGCGCCCGGCGGGCCTCCGGCACCGCCCTGAGGTCGGCCCGGCCGAGCCTGCGCCTCAGGCGCCGCGCGTGATCGGTGATGGTGTCGGTCTCTTCCCCCGCTGTCGCCGAGAAGGCCCCTGCAGTCATGGGACCGCCTCCTCGTGCCTGCCTCTTCATGACCCCCGCCCGCACGCCGCCGGTCCCTGTCCCTCCTGGTCGAACACGTTCACGGGGGATGCTTGCCCAGCGGGCTCCGGGGCAGTCCTGGCGTATGCCCGATCACCGGTGGTTCGGCCATGTCCGTACAAGGTCCCGCCCGGCCTCCCGGCCGCTCCCGACCCCCGCCCCTGGGTCCACGGACGCCGCTGTACGCCACCGACGCCCCGCGGCACCGAGCCGGAGGCCTCCGGTACCGGCTGCCGTCACATCGTCACGCGACGTGAAACTGGCCGAAATCATTCCTCTACGGCCGCGGTACGTTGCGCAGGTTGGAACGGGCCATCTGGAGCATCCGGCCCACCCCGCCGTCCAGGACGATCTTGGAGGCGGACAGCGCGAACCCGGTGACCATCTCGGCGCTGATCCTCGGCGGGATGGACAGCGCGTTGGGGTCGGTGACGATGTCCACCAGGGCCGGTCCCTTGTGCCGGAAGGCGTCCTTGAGCGCCCCGGCGAGCTGCTTCGGTTTCTCCACCCGCACCCCGTGGGCGCCGCAGGCCCGGGCGACGGCGGCGAAGTCGGGGTTGGGGTTGGCGGTGCCGTACGAGGGCAGGCCGGCGACGAGCATCTCCAACTCGACCATGCCGAGGGAGGAGTTGTTGAACAGCACCACCTTGACCGGCAGGTCGTACTGCACCAGCGTGAGGAACTCCCCCATCAGCATGGAGAATCCCCCGTCGCCGCTCATGGAGACCACCTGCCGGCGCCGGTCGGTGAACTGCGCGCCGATCGCCATCGGGAGCGCGTTCGCCATCGACCCGTGCGAGAACGAACCGATGATCCTGCGGCGGCCGTTGGGCGAGACGTACCGGGCGGCCCACACGTTGCACATCCCGGTGTCGACGGTGAACACGGCGTCGTCGTCGGCGACCTCGTCCAGTACGGCGGCCACGTACTCGGGGTGGATCGGGATGTGCTTGTCGACCTTCCGGGTGTACGCCCTGACCACGCCCTCCAGCGCGTCCGCGTGTTTCCTCAGCATCCGGTCGAGGAACCGCCGGTCCGTCTTCTCCCTCACCCGCGGGATCAGGCAGCGCAGCGTCTCGCGCACGTCGCCCCACACGGCCAGGTCCAGCCGGGAGCGGCGGCCCAGCACCTCGGGCCGCACGTCGACCTGCGCGATCCGCACGTCGTCGGGCAGGAAGGCGTTGTACGGGAAGTCGGTGCCGAGCAGGAGCAGCAGATCGCACTCGTGGGTGGCCTCGTAGGCGGCGCCGTAGCCGAGCAGCCCGCTCATCCCGACGTCGAACTTGTTGTCGTACTGGATGAACTCCTTGCCGCGCAGGGCGTGTCCCACCGGTGACTTGATCTTCCCCGCGAACTCCATCACCTCGGCGTGCGCGCCGGCCGTGCCCGCGCCGCAGAACAGGGTGACCTTCCCGGCCGCGTCGATCATCTCCACGAGCCGGTCGATCTCGGCGTCACCGGGCCGGACGGTGGGCCGGGAGGTGACGAGCGCGCTCTGCGCGGCCTTTTCCGGGGCCGGTTCGCCGGCGATGTCCCCGGGCAGCGACACCACGCTCACCCCGCTCCGCCCGACCGCGTGCTGGATGGCGGTCTGCAGCAGCCGGGGCATCTGCTTCGGGCTGGAGATCAGCTCGCTGTAGTGACTGCACTCCTGGAACAGCCGGTCCGGGTGGGTCTCCTGGAAGTAGCCGAGGCCGATCTCGCTCGACGGGACGTGCGAGGCGAGCGCGAGCACCGGGGCCATCGAGCGGTGGGCGTCGTACAGGCCGTTGATCAGGTGCAGGTTGCCCGGGCCGCAGGAGCCGGCGCAGGCGGCCAGCCGACCGGTGACCTGGGCCTCGGCACCGGCCGCGAAGGCGGCGGACTCCTCGTGCCGCACGTGGATCCAGTCGATGCCGGCGTTGCGGCGCACGGCGTCCACGACCGGGTTGAGGCTGTCGCCGACGACCCCGTAGAGCCGGCGCACCCCGGCGCGGACGAGGATGTCGACGAACTGCTCGGCTACGTTCTGTCTGGCCATACCCCCCATACAGGCACAGGGACCGGGATCACGCCTCCCACACGGCCGCCGCCGTGCGGTCGTCGGCGTAGCCCTTCACCCGTACCTGGGCGTCGGCGAGGAAGGCGGCGAGGCCCGGCGGGGTGCGGCCGGACCAGCGGCGGGCCAGGTAGGCGCAGAGGGCGGGCTCGCCGCGCAGCGGCTCGGCGAGGCCCGCCGTGCACATCACCAGGGCGTCACCCGGGCGGGCTACCGAGGCCCGGAACCGGAACGGTCCGCGCGGTGGCTCCGGGTCCGGTCCGGCGGGCTCGAACGGGCTCGGCGGGGTCGGGATGCCGAGGTCCATCGTCAGCCGGTCGCCCTCGGGGGTCCGCTCGGGCGGCGAGCCGAAGCCGACGACGGGGGCGCCGGTGCCGCCCTCGGACTGCACGCTCGGCTCGATGTCCTGCCAGGTGCCGCCCCGCAGCCGGAACAGCCCGCCGTCGCCGACGCCGAAGAACACGCGGGTACGGCAGTCCGACCCGGCCGGCAGCAGCAGGCAGCGCAGGCTCGCCGTGTACTCCTCCGGCTTCAGGCCCTGTTCGGCGGCGCTCGCGCGGAGCTTGCCGAGGGCGCGGTCGGTGAGCCGGTGCAGGCCGGACTTGAGGTCGCCGCGCCGGGCCGCGCGGAGGTCCTCGACGAGCCGCTGGTGGCTGCGGCCCACGGCCCGCCCGATCCACCGGCACGCCTCGGCCGCCGCCAGGTGCGCGCCGGGCGTGGCCCGCGCGCCGGTCGCCATCGCGACCAGGACCAGCGCCTGCTCCCCCGCCCCGAAGCGCGCGGTGAGCAGCGCGTCCCGGCGCGGCTCGCCCCGGTAGCGGGGCGAGTCCCCGCGCAGCGAGACGGCCCGCAGGGTGCAGGTCCCGTACCGGGCGCCGTCCAGCACGGTGTCCGCGACCAGCTCACCGAGCGCGTCCGGGTCGGCGGGCGGCAGCGCGGTGGGTTCGGGGTCGTAGGTGGGAGGACCCGAGCCGACGTAGTCGACGGAGTCGGCGGCGCCGATGGGGTCGGCGTAGTCGACGGAGCCGGTGGCGCCGACGGGGTCGACGGAGTCGGCGATGGGGTCGGCGTAGTCGACGGAGTCGGTGGAGTCGGCGATGGGGTCGGCGTAGTCGACGGAGTCGGTGGAGTCGACGGAGTCGGTGGAGTCGGCGATGGGGCCGGGGGCCGCCGGGGACACCGGGGGTGCCGGGGACGGCGGTGGGTCGGGGGCGGTGCGCTGCGGGGGCACCTCGGCTCTCGCGGGCTCCGGTGCGGAAGGCGCCGACGGCACGGGCGGGGCCGGTTCCGCCGGGGCGCGTTCCACGGCCGGGCCCGGTGGCGGGGTGTCCGGGGGCCGCCCCGCCACCGTGCTCCGCGCCGAGGCGAACCGGTCGTCCAGGGAATCGGGCGCTGCCGTGCCGCCCGTGTCCTGGGTGGAGTCGTCGTACAACTGCCCCCACCAGTCGTCCTCGCGACGGGCGGGTCTTCCCCCCTGCTGGCTCATGCCTCTGATTGTCCACCGCACGGGCCGTCTGAAAACGGGGCATCGGGAAAATCCCGGCACTTCGGCCGCACCGAAGGGCGTGTCGGGTGAGGGGGCGAACTGCCGTACGAGAAAAGGATGGTGGCCGCCGGGCGGCCCCACCCCCCACGGGAGGACCGCCCGGCGACGTCCGAAGTGACCGGGCGGTGAACCGGGTTCACGGCCGCCCCTCGGTGCTGCCACCTTGGCAGAGTCCCCACCCCTGCGACGATGGTGTCCGGCGGCGGGTTTGCGCCGTGGCCGGTTTCCGCCAGGGTGCTCCGCTTCGGTGGTGTGGGCAGGGGAGGGATGTGAGCCGATGCTGACGGCGATAGGGCTGGACGAGACGCACGAGGCGGCGTACCGGGCGCTGGTGTCCGTGGGCGCGGCCGACGTGGCCGATCTGGCGCGGCGGCTGACGCTGGCCGAGCAGGACACCGAGCGGGCGCTGCGCCGGCTGGAGCGGCAGGGTCTCGCGGCCCGGTCCTCGGCGCGGCCGGGCCGCTGGGTCGCGGCGCCGCCCGGGGTGGCGCTGGGCGCGCTGCTCACCCGGCAGCGGCACGAGCTGGAGCAGGCGGAGCTGGCGGCGGCCCTGCTGGCGCAGGAGTACCGGGCGGCGGCGGCCGAACCGGCGGTGCACGACCTGGTGGAGGTGGTGACCGGCGCCTCGGCGGTCGCCCAGCGCTTCCTCCAGCTCCAGCTGGGCGCGGCCGACGAGGTGTGCGCGCTGGTCACCGGCAACCCGGTGGTCGTGTCCGGCATGGAGAACGACGCGGAGGAGCAGGCGGCCGGGCGCGGGGTGCGCTACCGGGTGGTGGTGGAGCGCTCGGTGCTGGACCTGCCGCACGGGCTGACGGAGCTGACGGCGGCGCTGGGCCGGGACGAGCGGGTCCGGGTGGTGGACCGGGTGCCGACCAAGCTGGTGGTGGCCGACCGCTCGCTCGCGATGGTGCCGCTGACCTCGCGGACCGCCGAGCCCGCGGCGGTGGTGGTGCACGCCAGCGGGCTGCTGGAGCTGCTCGCCGGGCTGTTCGAGTCGGTGTGGCGGGAGGCGCTGCCGCTGCGCCTCGGTGCCTCGGGGGTGACCGAGGACCAGCCGGACGGCCCCGACGCCGCCGATCTGGAGGTGCTGTCCCTCCTGCTGGCCGGGATGACCGACGCGAGCGTGGCCAAACAGCTCGGCCTGGGCCTGCGGACGGTGCAGCGCCGGGTGCGGCGGCTGATGGAACTGGCCGGGGTGACGACCCGGCTCCAGCTGGGCTGGCACGCCCGGGAACGGGGCTGGGTGAGCCGGGAGGACCCCCGCTGAGCCGAGCGTCCTCGGCACCGCGGCCGCCGTCCGTCCACGCGGTCGCGGTCCGCGAGGGCCGCACCGGGCCTCATGGCCGGGAGCCGTGCGGCGCGGTCGCCGCGGCGGGGCGGGCGCGGTGGGGCGCGGGGCGCGGCGCGGTCGGGGGTGCGGACGGGCGGCTCCAGGTGCCGCCGGAGCCGTGTGCGGTCAGGGCGCGGTGGACCGTGTCGGCCACGACGGCCATGCCGGCGTCGTTGAAGTGCAGGTGGTCGCCGGGGTCGTAGACGGGCAGGATGCGCCCGGGATCGGCCGGGTCCCGCAGGACGGCGTCCGCGTCGGCGACCGCGTCGAAGACACCGCCGGTGCGGATGAAGGCGTTCACCCGCTGCCGTACCTCCTCGCCGGCCTCGGTCCAGGCCGGGTAACCGCGGTACGGGGTGAGGGTGACGCCGACGACCCGGATGCCGCGGGCGTGGGCCCGGGCCACCAGGGTGCGGTAGGCGGCCGCGAAGGCGGCGGGGTCGTCGGCCGCGGGGACGCCCTTGATGTCGTTGATGCCCTCCAGGACGACCAGGGACCGCACCCCCGCCCGGTCCAGGGCGTCGGCGTCCAGGCGGGCGAGGGCGCTCGGTCCGGTGCCGTCGCGCAGCAGCCGGTTGCCGGCGATGCCCGCGTTGAGGACGCCGGTCCGCCGGCCGGACATCCGCTGGGCGAGCCGGTCGGGCCAGCGCCGGTTGGTGTCGGGGGTGGAGCCGTTGCCGTCGGTGAGCGAGTCCCCGAACGCGACGACGCTGCCGGCGGCGGGCCCGCGGACGTCGACACCGGTGACGTAGTACCAGCGGCTGGTGGTGTCCGTGTACGCGGTGCCGGTCTCGTCGGCGGCCCGGCCGGCGCCGGGGCGGGCCAGGTAGCTGGTCTGGAGGGCGGTGCGGTGGTAGGTGGCGGGCCCGGAGTCCTCCGGCGTGTACACGGTGACGAGCAGGTCGGCCGCGTCCGGGACGGACAGCGGCACCGGATCGGTGACCGTGTCGGCGCCCGGCGGGACGGTCGTCTCCGGGGCGCCGTGGAAGGTGGCGGTGCGCAGGCTGCCGGGGACGGCGTCGGGGCCGGCGGCGCGGCGCAGGGCGACGGTGACCGCGCCGAGCCGCAGCGGCCTGGTGCCGAGCCGGTTGCTGAGCCGGACGCGGACGGCGGTGCCGCCGGTGCTGAGGTGGACGACGTTGCGGACGGCGGCGTCCGGCAGCGCGGCGGCGGTGCCGGAGGGCGCGGTCTCCCAACTTCCGGTCCAGGGCGGCGGGGACGGCTCGGCGACGGCCGGTGCGGTGAGTCCCGGCAGCAGTGCCGGGAGGAGGACCGCGAGGACCCGAACGAACCTGGCCATGTCTGCCCGCCCTTCCCCGAGGCCGGCCCGGGGACTTCCCCGTGGCCCTCGGAGGCGACCGTGCCACATGGCCGGGCCGTGCCGACGGAGGACCGGGGGCGGTCCACCCGCTCGGCGCAACGCCGCGAACGGCCGCGCGGCGGCCCGGAGAAGGGGCGGGCGGTCAGCGGACCGGTTCGCCCGCCACGCGCAGGTGCTGGACGGCGTAGGACCGCCAGGGCCGCCAGCCGTCGGGGAGGCCGGCGCCGGGCGGGGCGACGTCGGGGTCGCCGAGGGCGCGGACGCGGAGGGTGGCGACGGTGGCCGGGTCCATGCCGGGCAGGGCGAGCAGGGCCTCCTCGGCGTCGTGCCGGTCGGCGCCCGGGTCCAGTCGTACGACGCCGTCGGCGAGGGCGGCGGCGAGCGCGCCCACCGGGCCGCGGGGCTCGGCCTCGGCGAGGACGGCGGGCTCCGGGAAGAGGTGGGTGAGGCCGCCGTGGGGCGCGTCGAGCAGCTTGCCGTACCGGCGCACCAGTTCCTCGGCGCCGTGGCTGCCGGTCAGGGCGCGTACGGCGGGTTCCAGCGGGTCCACGGCACCGGGCGAGCGCAGTCCGGGCCGGGCGGCGACCAGCGGGGCGAGCCGGGGGTCGGCGCCCAGCCGCTCGTCGACCGCGTACGGGTCGGCGTCCAGGTCGAACAGCCGGCGCAGCCGCTGCACGGCGGTGGTGAGGTCCCGGGGGTCGGTGAGGTGCAGCCGGGCGTCGAGCCAGCCGCCGGGGTGGGTGCCGGTGCCGGCCCGGGGTCTGCGGGTGCGTTCCTGGACGGCGGCGAGGGCGGTGCCGTAGGGCAGGCGCAGGGTGCGCCGGTAGGTGCGGGCGCCCGGGGCGCCGGTCACCTCCTCGACGCCGGGTACGGCCTCGCGCGCGAGCTGGTCGAAGACGGCGGCGGCCTGGTAGGGGCCGCGGTGGGCGAGCCGGAGCGGGATGGCGGTGCCGGGGGCGGCCCGGCGGGCGGAGCGGCCTCCGGGGGCGGCGGCCCGCAGCTCGGTCGGTGTCGCGGCGTACACCTCCTTGATGGTGTCGTTGAACTGCCGCACGCTGGCGAACCCGGAGGCGAACGCGATCTCGGTGACCGGCAGTTCGGTGGTCTGCAGCAGGACGCGGGCGGTGTGGGCCCGCTGGGCCCGGGCGAGGGCGACGGGCCCGGCGCCCAGTTCGGCGGTGAGCTGCCGCTGGACCTGCCGGGCGCTGTAGCCGAGCCGCGTGGCGAGCCCGGCGACGCCCTCGCGGTCCACGACGCCGTCGGCGATCAGCCGCATGGCCCGGCCGACGACGTCCGCGCGGACGTTCCACTCCGCGGAGCCCGGCACGGCGTCCGGCCGGCACCGCCGGCAGGCCCGGAAGCCGGAGCCCTGCGCCGCGGCGGCCGTCGCGAAGAAGCGCACGTTGCAGCGCTTCGGGGTGACCGCCGGGCAGCTGGGCCGGCAGTAGATGCCGGTGGTCCGGACGGCGAAGAAGAACACGCCGTCGAACCGCCCGTCCCGGCTCCGCACCGCTTCGTACCTGCTGTCCTCGTCCTTCACACGTTCCAGTGTGGGGCGGGTGCCGGGGGCGGGCCAGCGGAAATCGGACGCGGAGGTGACGGGCGGCGGCCGGGAGGGCCGGCCGTCCGGCGTGTGACGGCGAGGACCGAGGCGGGCGCCCGGGGCGGTGGCCCCCGGACGCCCGCCCCGGCACGGGGCGCCTACGCCCGGCGCCCCCGCTTCGCCTCCATCATCGCCTTGCCCAGCGCCCCCATCCGCTTCCAGTCCTTCTTGATCTCCGCGCGCATCCGCGCGTCGGTCTTGGCCACGATCCACCGGTTCTCGCGCATCAGCTTCCGGTAGCTCTCCAGTCGCCGCGGGGGAAGCTCCCCGCTCTCCACGGCGGCCCGCACCGCGCACCCCGGTTCCGTCTCGTGCGCGCAGTCGTGGAACCGGCACCCCTCGGCCAGTTCCTCGATCTCGGAGAACACCTGCCCGACACCGGCCTCGGCGTCGAAGAGGCCGACGCCCCGCAGCCCGGGGGTGTCGATGAGGACCCCGCCGGAGGGCAGGGCGAGCAGGTTGCGGGTGGTCGTGGTGTGCCGGCCCTTGCCGTCGACGTCGCGGGTCGCCCGCACGTCCATGACGTCGGCGCCGGTGAGCGCGTTGGCGAGGGTGGACTTGCCCGCGCCGGACTGGCCGAGCAGCACGCTCGTACCGGAGCCGACGAGGGCCACGAGCACGTCGAGCCCTTCGCCGTGCAGGGCGCTGACGGTGAGCACGGGCACGCCGGGGGCGCTGGTCTCCACGTCCTGCACGAGGTGGGCGAGCGTGACCGGGTCCGGCACGAGGTCGGCTTTGGTGAGGGCGACGACGGGCTGGGCGCCGGACTCCCAGGCGAGGGCGAGGAAGCGTTCGATGCGGCCCAGGTCGAGTTCCAGGGCGAGGGACACGGCGACCACGGCGTGGTCGACGTTGGCGGCGAGGATCTGCCCCTCGGACCGCTTGGAGGAGGTGGAACGGACGAAGGCGGTGCGGCGCGGCAGGTAGGCGCGGGCGTACCGCGGGTCGCCGCCGGGGTCGACGGCGACCCAGTCCCCCGTGCACACGACCTTCATCGGGTCGCGGGGCACGACGAACTCGGTGTCGGCGCGGACGGTCCCGTCCGCGGTGACGATGTCGCACTGGCCGCGGTCGACCCGGACGACCCGGCCGGGCAGCAGGCCGTCGGCGGCGAACGGGGCGAACGCGTCGGCCCAGGCCTCGTCCCAGCCGTAGGGAGCGAGTGCGGGGAACACAGCAGAGGTGGAAGTCAAGGGAGACCCTTCACAAGGGTGGCCCCGGTCGGGCGCGTGGGTGCGCCGGCGCGTTCGGTGCGCGCGGTGGGTTCAGCCGGTGGCCACGGAGGTGGACTTGAGGAGTTCCTGGATGCGGGCAGCGCCCGGCACAGTGACAGCCATCGGTCGACACCTCCTCGTCCTCGCTCGCGCCTGCGCACACCACCTCGGTGTGCCTGGCAACTGTAGCCCGCGGACGGGCTGGTGGGTCAAAGGGTTTTCCGGCGGGTCTCAGCCGACCGTGCAGGGCTCCCCGTTGAGGGCGAAGGCGCGCGGGGTGCGGTTGGTGTCCGTCCAGGTGCCGAGGAAGCCGAAGGAGAGGGTGCCGTGCGCGGCGACCGTCCTGTTGTAGTCGGCGGCGGTGGCGGTGACGCGGGAGCCGTCCTGCCGGACGGTGGCGTCCCACATCTGGCCGACCTGCTGGCCGTCGCGGAAGGTCCAGGACAGCCGCCAGTCGCCGAGGGCCCTTTCGGTGGTGACGGAGACGGTGGCCTGGAAGCCGTCGGGCCACTGGCTGTCCAGCTCGTAGGCGACCCGGCAGCCGGCCGGCGGGGCGGTGGCGGGCGCGCCGGCGGGGCCGGAGCGGTGGGTGGCGGAGGAGGTGCCCTGGGGCTCGGGGTCGGGTTTCTTCCGGCGGGGGGTGTCCCGCGGGGCGGTCGGGGAACGGGGCGCGGAGGACGAGTGGGTGGGGCGGGGTGCCGGGCCGGACGGTTCCGGGTCGGCGACCGGCTGCCGGTCGTCCTGGGCGGCGGCGGTGTCGTCGCCGGAGCCGCCGAACGGCATCATCGACACGCCGAGCGCCAGTGCCGACAGCAGGACCGCGGCGACGGCGAGGCCGCCGCGCAGCACGCGGCTGCGGCCCGTGCCCTCGTCGGGGTCGCCTGGGTCGGCGGTGCCGGGGCGGCCGCCGCCGAGGCGGACCTCGGTGGCGCGGCGGCGCCGCTCCAGGTAGGCCAGTCCGCCCCAGCCGACCACTCCGCCGGCCAGCGCGGCGGGCAGTCCGCCGCCGTGCAGGCGCAGGCAGGCGGCGGCCTCGGCGCACCGCACGCAGGTGGCGAGGTGCCGGGAGAGGTCGCCCGGGGTGTCGGCGACGGCCGAGCGGGTGACCGCGTCCAGCAGGCGGGCGTAGCTGCGGCACTGCGCGTCCATCGGGGAGTCCAGGTGGGCGCGGTGGCAGCGGTCCCGGAACAGGGTGCGGACCTGGTCGAGTTCGTCGGCGACGGTGGCCGGTTCCAGACCGAGCCGGCGGGCCACGGTGGGCAGCGGGAGCGCCTCGACCTCGGCCAGCCAGAGCAGCGCGGCATCCGCCTCCTGCATGTCCCGCAGTCCGCGCAGGGCGATGGGGCGCCCGAGCGGCGGCCCCGAGAAGCGCGCGGCGGCCTCGGAGTTGAGCCAGAGCCGCAGGTCGGGGTCGAGCCGGTGGCCCTGTCCGCCGGCCTCCCAGGCGGCGGCGGTGGTGCGTACGGCGGTGAGCAGCGCCGGGATCGTCGGCAGCCGTGCGGCACGCCGGCCGGCGCCGCGCACGGGGGTGCGCGCGGCGGCGCGGACCTCGCGCATGCCGAGCGTGAACGCCTCGGTCGCCAGTTGCTGGGCCGTCAGGGACCCGGAGGTGCACAGGTCCGCGTACGAGAGCACCGCGTCCCAGCCCTCCGAGAACAGCGCGGCCTCGGTGTCGTCCTGGGGGGTCGGCAGGTCGGGCATGGGACTCCTGCATCCACGAGCGAGGTCAACTCACCAAAGAGGAAAGGGAGTCAAGGGGAACCTCGCGGCAGTGCACAGAGCCTTTCACGTCCTCGACACAACTGACAAGCGGCCTGTTCACATCCGGCTACCGACGGTGGCGGCGGGTGTGCGCGTCGCAACGGCCCCCCGGAACTCCGGCCTCTGGTACGGATGCGGAGGCGGTTCGGCTCACGCGGGTACGGATTCGTCGGCGGGCAGGCTGTCCATGAAGGAGCTGACGGAGAACACCGCGCGGCCGGGGCCGGGAGGGCCGTAGCCGGGCGGGGAGGACAGGCCGAAGTCGTCCATGGTCTGCCGGTAGGCCTGCAGCAGCCGGATGTGGTACTCCAGCGGGGCGCCCTGCGGGTTGGCCTTGCCGAGCGGGGTGGTGGGCTCCGGGCACCAGGTGGTGAAGCGGGGCGTGATGCCGTGCGACATGAAGAAGCGCAGGCCCTCGGTGGTGGAGTCGATGGCCTCGTCGACGGTGGTGAAGCCGAACGGCTCGGCCATCTCCACGCCGGCGACGAAGTTCGGGATCACGTTGCGCGCGCCGAACACCTCGGCGGAGTCCAGGATCCGGCGGTGCCACTCGTCCCGGCCGACGTAGCGCTCCTTGCCGGGGCAGTACAGCTCGAACAGCCGGCGGTCCCACACCTCGAAGTTGGGGTGGTAGATCTGCACGCCGTAGTCCTTGAACCGCTGCACGTCCGCCTTGGGCAGCGCCTGCGCGACGACCTTGCCGATCCAGCGGCCCGGGAAGCGCTCCTCGATGGCCTTGGCGTAGTGGCCGTAGAAGTCGGCCTCGTCCCGGCCCGCCACCTTCGACGTGATCGCGCCGCCGGTGAGGGTGTAGGCGGTGGACGTCTTCTGGGTGTCGTAGCGGTCGATGATCTCCAGCGCCTCCAGGACCTCCTCCACGTCCTTGACGCCGGTGTACGGCCGGCCGGCCGCCTTGTGCTGGCGCCAGTTGTGGTTGATGTCGCAGTACTGGCACTCCTCCTTGGCGCCGAAGTACTGGCAGACCCGGAAGACGGTGAGGTAGATCAGGTAGCCCCACTGGATGGTCGGCGCGACCTCCATCACGGACTTCCCGTTGGACAGGGTGTGCCGGTAGTACTCGGGCATCGGCGGCACCCCGACGTCGGCGATGCGCCGGCCGTCGAGGTAGAGCCCGAGCAGTCCCTCCTCGTCGGCGGCGACCCGGTACGGCGAGGCGGGGTTCACCCGTACGGAGACGACCGTACGCCGCAGGTCGTACGGGCCGCCGGTCAGGATGATCTCCTCCGGGGGCCGGCGCAGCGCGGCCTCGCCCAGTTCGGGCAGGGTGCCGTGGTCGAAGGAGAAGATGAAGTACGACTTCGGCTTGACGTCCCCGGCCGCCTCGTTGGCGGTGTCGCTCAGGGCGGATTCGTCGAAGGCGACACCGCCCCGGAGCAGGTCCTCCTTGAAGACGGCCTCCCGCGGCACGTGCGGGAACCGCTCCATCAGATCCTCGACCAGCGCGGTACGGCTGCCCATCCGTCTGTCTCCTCCCGGTTCAGGCGTACGGATCTCACCGTATGCCTCCCTCTCGGGCTCCTCCCTGCCGGGTCCCCGCCCGGCGCGCGATGTGTTCCGGTACGGCGGTCCCTGGCGGCAGGGCCGGGTCGGGTACGGGGGCGCCCCAGGCCTGGGTCAGCGGGAGCACGCCCGCCCACAGGCCGAGGGCCGCGTCGGGGCCGTCGCCGTCGTCGGGGGCGCCGGTGCGGATCTTGACGGAGGCCTCCTCCAGGGAGAGGGCGAGGAGGGTGGTGGCGGCGAGTTCCCTGCGGTTCGGGCGGCGGGCGTAGGACCACTGCCCGGGCGTCACGTGCTCGGTGAGCCGGCGCAGCCCCTCCAGCTTCTCGTCGGGGTCGGTGACCTTGTGCGCGTCGCCGTGGATCACGGCGCTCCGGTAGTTGACGCCGTGCTCGAACACGGACCGCGCGAGCACGAGCCCGTCGACGTGCGTGACGGTCACGCAGACCGGGAGGCCGCCGGCGAGGCTGCGGCCGGCCACGGAGCCGTGGACGTACAGCCACCGCTCGTCCCGCCCGTACACGGTCGGCACGACCAGCGGCCGCCCGTCGACCACCACGCCCAGGTGGCAGACGAACCCGGCGTCCAGGATCGCGTCGAGATCGGCCCGCTCCAGGCTGCCCTGCTCCCGCAGCCGGCGGTGACGGGTGCGGTCGGTCTCGGGGAGGCGGGCAGGGAGGGGGGCGGTGAGGGGGTCGCGGGGAGAGTCGGAGGTCATGGAGGTGAAGCTATCGAAAAAGACAGAAAGCAGCCAGATTTTTTGCGAATTCCAGGAGTCTGAGCGCGCTGCATCAACGAAATCCGTTGCCACCGTCGTCCGTGCCGGACACGGCATGGCGCGCCGGATGAGAGGGTCGGGGGATACGCAACTCTCCTGGAGGGACGCACGGATGACCGAGACGGCGGGCACGGGGACCCGGAGCGGCGCGGACGCGCCCACGAACTGGGCGGGCACCGTCACGTACGCGGCGCGGGAGTTCCACCGTCCGCGTACGCCGGAGGAGCTGGCGGCGCTGGTGCGGGACAGCATGCGGGTGCGGGTGCTGGGCAGCGGGCACTCCTTCAACCGGATCGCCGATCCGGGCCCGGACGGCGTCCTGATCTCCACCGCCCGGCTGCCCCGGACCATCGACGTGGACGCGGCGGCGCGCACGGTCCGGGTCGCGGGCGGGGTCCGCTACGCCGAGCTGGCCCGCGAGGTCCACGCGCAGGGGCTCGCCCTGCCGAACATGGCCTCGCTGCCGCACATCTCGGTGGCCGGTTCGGTGGCGACGGGCACGCACGGCTCGGGTGTGCACAACGGCCCCCTGGCCTCGGCGGTCCGGGAGCTGGAGATGGTCGTCGCGGCCGGCGATCGCGGGACGATCGGCCGGGACGACCCGCGGTTCGACGGCTTCGTGACCTCCCTCGGCGCGCTGGGCGTCGTCACCGCGCTCACCCTCGACCTGGAGCCGGCGTACGAGGTGGAGCAGCGCGTCTACACCGAACTTCCCCTGGAAGGCCTGGACTTCGAGGCCGTGGCGGCCGCCGGGTACAGCGTGAGCCTGTTCACGGACTGGCGGCGGCCGGGCTTCCGGCAGGTGTGGGTCAAGCGGCGCACGGACCGGCCGGCGGTGGACTTCCCGTGGGCGGCGCCCGCACCCGGCCCGCTGCACCCGGTGCCGGGCATGCCCGCGCGGAACTGCACCGGGCAGCTCGGCGTGCCGGGGCCGTGGCACGAGCGGTTGCCGCACTTCCGGGCGGAGTTCACGCCGAGCAGCGGGGAGGAGATCCAGTCGGAGTACCTGCTGCCGCGGTCGGCGGCCCTCGACGCGCTGCACGCCGTCGACGGCGTCCGGGAGGCGGTCGCCGGGGTGCTGCAGACCTGCGAGGTGCGGACGGTCGCCGCCGACACGCAGTGGATGAGCCCGGCCCACGGACGGGACTCGGTCGCGCTGCACTTCACCTGGATACGGGACGAGGCGGCCGTGCTCCCGGTGGTGCGCCGGCTGGAGGAGGTGCTGGCGCCGTTCGAGCCGCGCCCGCACTGGGGGAAGGTCTTCGGGGTCCCCGCGACCGTGCTCCGCGGGCGGTACCCGCGGTTCGACGACTTCGCGGCCCTGGTCCGCCACACGGACCCGTCCGGCACGTTCGCCAACGCCTTCGTGCGGGACCTCCTCGGCCTGCCCGGCCACCGGTAGCCGCGGGCTTCCTCCAGCCCCTTTCCTAACCCCTTGTCGAAAGTCCCTCCCAGCCCATAGCCTGACGCCCGCGCCGGTGCCGAAGCCGCCCCGGCCTGGACGGGTCCGGACGGGACGGGAGGGGCAGCCGCGTGAAGCGCACATCGCGTGACATCCGCACCGCGAACCGCTACGAGGTGCTGCGCCAGATCATCGCCGAGTCTCCCACCTCCCGGCAGGAGCTGGCCGCGGCCACCGGGCTGAGCCTCGCCACGGTGGCCACGCTCGTCGGCGAGCTGCTCGACCTCCGCATGATCACCGAGGTCGGTTTCGAGGACTCGGCCGGGGGCCGTCCCCGGGGGCTGGTCGCCGTCAACGCGTCGGGGGGCGCGCTGATCGGCGTGGACATCGCCGAGACGTACGTCCACGTCGAGCTGTTCGACCTGGCGCTGAACGTGCTGGCCCGGGCCGACGAGGACATGCGGCCCGGGGAGAGCCGGCCCGAGCAGGTGGTCGGGCACGTCGCCGCCGCGGTCGGCTCGGTGGTCGCCCAGGCCGGCGTCGAGGCGGCCCGGGTGCTCGGCGTCGGCGTGAGCGTGCCCGGCCAGGTGGACCGGGACACCGGGATCGCCGAGTACGCGCCCAACTGGGACTGGCACGACGTGCCGTTGCTCGACCTGCTCGCCGAACACATCGCCTACCCCCTCCACCTGGACAACCCGCTGCGCGCCTGCGCCGTGGCCGAACTGTGGTTCGGGGCGGCGCGGGGCCGCGGGGACGCCGTGGTGGTCAACCTCGGCACCGGCGTCGGCGCCGGCCTGGCCCTCGGCGGCGGGCTGCACCGGGGGGTGAGCAACAGCGCCGGCGAGTGGGGGCACACCACGCTCGTCCTGGACGGCCGGCTGTGCCACTGCGGCAACCACGGCTGTGTCGAGACGTACGTCGGCGCGCCCGGCATCATGCAGAACCTGCGCGAACTCAGCCCGCGCTCCGCCCTGTTGCACCCTGAGGACCAGACCGCCACCATCGAAGCGCTGGCCGGCGCGGTCGCCGAGGACGACCCGGTGGCGCTCAAGGTCGTCCGGGACACCGCCCGCTACCTCGGCGCCGGCATCGCCGACCTGGTCAATCTCCTCAACCCCGAGGTGGTCGTGCTGAGCAGCTGGGTGGCCGCCCGGCTCGGCGAGCCGCTGCTCGACGAGGTCCGCCAGGCGGTCTCCCGGCACGCCCTGCGCCGGCCGCTGGCCGCCACCGAGATCGTCCTCTCCCCGATCCCCACCGATCCGGTGTCCCTCGGCGCGGCCACGTTCGCGCTGGAGGGGGCGCTGCAGTCCGTCGGGCAGAGGGCAGTGAAACGCACCCACGCAAGGAGCCGTACCGCACCGCCTTCATGACGACGGAAGGGATGCACGTGTCTCACCCCCGCACCTCCCTCTCCCCCTTCAGGAGATCCCTCCTGCTGACCGCCTCGGCCGCGCTGGCCGTCACGGGAGCCCTGCTCGCCTCCCCGCCCGCGGGCGCCGCCGACACCCCGGCCGCCGCCGAGGTCTCCCCGCACGCCGCGCAGACCATCGACAACATCGGTGCCTCCGGCGCCTGGTGGGTCAACGACCTGAAGAACTTCGACCCGGCGGTCCGGGCCCGGGTGGCCGGGCTGCTGTTCTCCGAGGACGGCCTGGCCCTCAGCTCGTACCGCTACAACATCGGCGGTGGCGGCACCGGGGTGACGTACGCGCCGCGCGCCCCCGAGGACTTCCTGGCCCCGGACGGCGGTCACGACTGGAGCAGGGACGAGGCCGGCCGCTCCTTCCTGTACGCCGCCGCCCGGTACGGCGTGAAGGACCTGATCGGTTTCGTCAACAGCGCGCCCGCCGCGTGGAAGACCAACGGCAAGAGCTGCGGCGGTCACCTGAAGGCGGAGAACGAGGGGGACTTCGCGGCCTACATAGCCGACGTCACCGACCACTTCGCGCGGCAGGGCGTCCGCCTGGACTACATCAGCCCGTTCAACGAGCCGACGAACAGCTTCGACTCGTGCGGCCAGGAGGGCATGCTGGTCGACGTCCCGCAGCGTGACGACATCGTGCGCGCGCTCGGCGCCGAGCAGCGGGCCCGGCACCAGAAGACGACGATCATCGCGGACGAGTCGACCAGCACGGTGAGGTTCAACTCCGAGGTCCCGCAGTGGATCTCGCAGCCGGGCACCGCGCGGTACGTCGCCAAGCTGGCCCATCACACGTACGACAACCCGGGTGACGCGGACCGCGCGCGGGTGTACGAGACGTCGAAGGCGGCCGGCAAGGAGTCCTGGTCGACGGAGATCTGCTGCTTCGGCAAGGGCGGTACCGGCTGGGCGCAGGAGTACGACCCGACGATCGACGGCGGCCTGAACCTGTCCCGGATCATCCACGAGGACTTCGCGACCGCCCACGACTCGGCGTTCCAGTGGTGGGTGGCGCTGTCGGAGATGTCCGGCAGCGACCCCGGCGCGCGGAACGACGAGGGCTGGAACGACGGGCTGATCTACTACGACCCGGATTACGCGAAGAACGGCAACCAGACCCTGTACTTCACCAAGCGCTATTACACGCTCGGCCAGTACAGCAAGTTCGTGCGGCCGGGCGCGGCCCTGCACGACGTGACCGGGGTGCCGGACGGCGTGGAGGTCTCGGCGTACGCCCGGAAGGGCACCTGGGTCGTGGTGGTCAACAACCACAACGCGTCCGGCACCGCGCTGAAGCTGCACTTCAACAGCGACTCACCGGTGCGGGCCCGGCAGGCCGTGCGGACTTCCGCCGACGAGAACTGGGCGGAGGTCGCGAAGCCGTCGGTGGCCGCCGGCACCCTGTCCGCGACGCTCGCGGCCCGGTCGGTGACGACGTACGTCCTGGACCGGAAGGGCCACGGCAGTACGGCCCTGAGCGGTGCCCTGGTGGGCGGTCGGTCGGGCAAGTGCCTGACGGCCGACGCCACGGGGGCCGCCATCGCCGCCTGCACGGGCGGGGCCGGGCAGACGTGGTCGTACGACGCCCGGGGCACCCTGAAGGGCGCCGGCGGCTATCTGACGGCGGCGAATCCGGGCCTCACGGCCTCGGCCTCGTACACGGGGGACGCCACCCAGCGGTGGCTGCTGAACGGCAACGGGCAGATCGTGAACGAGGCCTCGGGCCGGTGCCTGGACGTCAGCGGACAGGCGACGGCCGACGGCAGCAAGGTCATCCTCCACAGCTGCACCGGCGGCGCCAACGAGGCCTGGACCAGGCACTAGCGCGACCGCTCCCCCGCACCGGGGGCCGTCGGCCACTCCCCTGACCCGGCGGCCCTCATCTCGCCTTGCTTGCGGGCACGTTCGCCATGCCGAACCGCGTACAACAACTCGTGCGCACTTCGTCCGACCCCTTGCCGAAGCCTTAGCCGAAGGTTAGCGTCCCGCACCACGCCCCCGTTGCGTGCCACCCGGCCCACGTCGGCCGGGCCGCCGGGCGGGCGGGCCGCACCGTCGCATCCGACGCCACTCCACAGACAAGGACGTCAGCAATGCCGGCACAGAGCAGCACCTGGGACCGCCGATCGATGTTCCGCGCCGCCGCGGGCCTGGCCGCCGCCGGCACGCTCGCCGCGTGCGGCGGCAACAACGGCCGGGGCGGCGGATCCGGTTCGGGCGAGCAGCTCGTCCAGTACTTCCACGCCTACGGCGAGCCGGGCACCGAGCAGGCGATCAAGCGCTACGCGAAGGCCTACACCAAGGCGGACGTGACCACGCAGTGGATCACCGGCTCCAACTTCGAGAGCAAGCTCTTCGCCTCGCTTCTGACCGGCCAGGCACCGGACCTGTTCGAGTTCCACCCGCAGATCCAGCTGGTCAGGAGCGGGCAGGTGGCGGACCTGACCGACATCGTCAAGCCGGTCGAGGACGACTTCAACCAGGCCGACATCCGGTCGCACACCGTCGACGGCAAGATCTACGGCGTCCGGATGATCGACGACCCGCAGTTCTTCTTCTACCGCAGGTCGCTGCTGGAGAAGGCGGGCGTCGAGCCGCCGCGGACGCTCGACGAGCTGATCGAGGCCGCCGCCCGGCTGACCACGAGCAAGGTCAAGGGCCTGTTCCTCGGCAACGACCTGCACGCGGTGATCAACCCGCTGATCTGGTCGGCCGGCGCCGACACCCTGAACGAGAAGAACGAGATCGCCTACCACACCGACGGGGTGGTACAGGGCCTGAAGCAGATGCGGAAGCTGTTCACCAGCGGCCACCTGCTGCTGGACGCCCCGGCCGACTTCTGGGACCCCTCCGCCCTCAACCAGGGCCTGTGCGCCATCCAGTTCTGCGGCATGTGGGCCATGCCGCAGTTCCAGCAGACCCTCGGCGACGACCTCGGCATCATGCCGTTCCCCAAGGTCGGCGACGCGGGCAGGCCGTCCGTCTACAACGGCGGCTGGTCGATGTTCGTCAACGCCAAGGGCCGGCACGTCGACGCGGCCAAGGAGTACGTGAAGTGGCTGTGGATCGAACAGAGGAAGTACCAGGAGGACTGGGCGACCTCGTACGGCTTCCACATTCCGCCCCGCACCTCCATCGCCCGGTCCGCGAGCACACTGGAGTCGGGCCTGCCGGCCGAGGGCGTGAAGCTCTTCGACCGGTACGGGCACTTCGACAACATCGGCTGGACCCAGGCGATGATCACCGCCACGGAGGACGTGTTCGCCGACTGCGTCCGCAAGGGCGGTGATCCGGAGGTCGCGCTCGACAGGTGCGACAGGACGGTCGGCGCCGAGCTGAAGAAGCTGTTCGGATAGGCCGCCGGACGGATCACGCCATGTCGACCACCACCACGCGCGGGGTCGCGGGTCCCGCCCCGGCCAAGGCGACCGGTGCCCGGCCGCGGCGGGGACTGCGCGGCAGCCGCACCTTCACCTTCTGGCTCTTCTCCGCCCCGTTCCTGACCGGACTGACCGTCTTCGTCTACGTCCCGATCGGCTGGAGCCTCTACCTCAGCTTCTTCGAGGCCCGTTTCACGGTCACCCCCAGCGATTTCGTCGGACTGGGCAACTACCGTGAGATCCTGTCCGACACCGATTTCATGGGCTCGCTCGGCACCTTCACCGTCTTCGCCGCCTTCATCGTGCCCACCACCTGGGCGCTCTCCCTGGGCCTCGCGCTGCTGGTGAACCGGCTGCGGTTCATGCGGGCGTTCTACCGGTCGGTGTTCTTCCTGCCGACCGCGTGCAGCTATGTCGCGGCCTCGCTGATCTGGAAGATGTCCGTCTTCAACGGCGTGCGCTTCGGCCTGGCGAACACGGTCCTCGGCCTGTTCGGCGTGGACGACACCGCCTGGCTCGCCAACCCGGACCCGCCCTGGTACTGGCTGGTGATCATCACCGCCCGGCTGTGGCTCCAGTCCGGCTTCTACATGATCCTCTTCCTGGCCGCGCTCCAGAACATCCCACGGGAGCTGTACGAGGCCGCCGCCATCGACGGCGCCAAGCGCGGCTGGCAGACCTTCCGGTACATCACCCTGCCGCAGCTGCGGGCCACCTCCACGGCCGTGGTCCTGCTGCTGCTCGTCGCCGCCTACCAGGCCTTCGACGAGTTCTTCAACCTGCTGTCCAAGACCACCTGGGGCCGGCCGCCGCTGGTCGAGCTGTACTACACCGCCCTCGGCCAGGACCAGAACTACGGCAAGGGCAGCGCCGGGGCCGTCGTCCTGACCGTGCTGATCTGTGTCGTCACCCTGTTCCAGGGCCGGATCATGGGCTTCGGACGGGGTGAGGAGTCCAAGTGACCACGACCGCACCCGACTCCGGCAGGCGTACCCGGCGCGGCGGGGTGATGAGCTCCACCGGCCTGTACATCGCCACCAGCGTGGCCGCGCTCCTCTTCCTCGTCCCCTTCTACCTGCTCGTCCGCAACGCCCTGTCCACCGACCCGGAGATCACCGGCGAGAACTGGAAGTTCTTCCCGACCGACATCCAGTGGGGCAACCTCACCGAGCCGTTCGAGGATCCGACGGTCGACTTCGGCCGGTCGATGTGGAACTCGCTGGTGGTCGGCGTCCTGCACACGGTCGGCACGCTGTTCGTCTGTTCGCCGGCCGGCTACGCCCTCGCCCGCATCCCCTACCGGCACGCCGACAAGGTCTTCCACGCCGTTCTGGTGACCCTGATGGTCCCGGCCGCCGTCACCTTCGTCCCCAGCTTCGTGCTGGTGTCGTCGCTCGGCTGGGTGGACAGCTACCGGGGACTCGTCGTCCCGGGGCTCTTCAGCGGTTTCACCTGCTTCCTGTTCCGGCAGTACTTCCTCGGGTTCCCGAAGGAGCTGGAGGAGGCGGCGCGCGTGGACGGGCTCGGCTACTGGGGCGCGTACTGGCGTGTCGTGGTGCCGAACTCGCTGAACTTCTTCGCCGCGATCGCCACGATCACCTTCATCAGCGGCTGGAACGCCTTCCTGTGGCCGCTCGTCATCGGCCAGGACCCGAGCGCCTGGACCGTCCAGGTCGCGTTGTCGTCGTACATGACCAACCAGACCGTCAACTACCACCTGATCTTCATGGCGACCGCCATCTCGATCCTGCCCCTGCTGTTCGTGTTCCTCTTCCTCCAGCGCTGGCTGGTGCAGGGGATCGCGCAGACCGGCATCAAGGGCTGAGCTAGGAGACCGATGTCTTTCCGTACGACCACCGCCTACGTCGAGGACGTCTCGCCGGGTTCCGGGGCGCTGCCACCCCGCGCCTGGTACGCCACCTCGGACGCCAAGTCCCTTTCCCTGAACGGCAGCTGGCGCTTCCGACTGTCGGACACGGCCGACGCCGAGGACGACTCCTTCGCGGCCGAGGGGTACGACGCCGGTGACTGGGCGGAGGTCACGGTCCCCGGTCACTGGGTGCTCCAGGGCAGCGGTTCCTTCGGATCCCCCGTCTACACCAACCACCTCTACCCGTTCCCGGTCGACCCGCCCCGGGTGCCCACCGAGAACCCGACCGGCGACCACCTGCGCGTCTTCGACCTGCCCGCCGACTGGCCGGCCGACGGCGGTGCCACCGTGCGCTTCGACGGCGTGGAGTCCTGCGCCCGGATCTGGCTGAACGGCACCGAGCTGGGCCAGTTCAAGGGCTCGCGGCTGCCGCACGAGTTCGCCGTCGGCCACCTCCTGAAGCCCGCCGGGAACGTCCTGGCCGTCCGTGTGCACCAGTGGTCGGCGGGCTCCTACCTGGAGGACCAGGACCAGTGGTGGCTGCCGGGCGTCTTCCGGGACGTCACCCTGCTGCACCGCCCGGCGGACGGCGTCCGGGACTTCTTCGTCCACGCCTCCTACGACCACAAGGCCGGCACCGGCACCCTCCGCGTCGACTCCGAGGTGCCGGGCCGGGTCACCGTCCCGGACCTCGGCGTCGACGTCGCCACCGGGGAACCGGTGACCGTCCCCGTCGAGCCGTGGACGGCGGAGACACCGAGGCTGTACGACGGCGTGCTGGCCACCGCCGGCGAGCGGGTGCCGCTGCGCATCGGCTTCCGCACGGTGGCGCTCTCGGACGGCCTGATCAAGGTGAACGGGCGCCCGGTGCTCTTCCGGGGCGTCAACCGGCACGAGTGGCACCCGGAGCGGGGCCGCGCCCTGGACCTCGCGACCATGCGCGAGGACGTGCTGCTGATGAAACGGCACAACATCAACGCGGTGCGCACCTCCCACTACCCGCCGCACCCCGCCTTCCTCGACCTGTGTGACGAGTACGGCCTGTGGGTGATCGACGAGTGCGACCTGGAGACGCACGGCTTCACCGAGCAGGGCTGGCGGGACAACCCCGTCGACGACGACCGCTGGACCCCGGCCCTGCTCGACCGGGCGGCCCGCATGGTCGAGCGGGACAAGAACCACCCGTCGGTCGTCGTCTGGTCGCTGGGCAACGAGGCCGGCACCGGCCGGGGCCTGACCGCGATGGCCGAGTGGATCCGCGGCCGCGACGCCTCCCGGCTCGTGCACTACGAGGGCGACCGCGACTGCCGGGACACGGACCTGTACTCGCGCATGTACGCCGACCACGCCGAGGTCGAGCGGATCGGCCGCGGCCTGGACGGCGGACCGCGCAGGCGCCGCGCCCTCCCCTTCATCCTCTGCGAGTACGCCCACGCCATGGGCAACGGGCCCGGCGGACTCGCCGACTACCAGCGGCTGTTCGAGGCCCACGACCGGCTCCAGGGCGGCTTCGTCTGGGAGTGGATCGACCACGGCATCGCCCACCCGGAGCTGGGTTTCGCCTACGGCGGCGACTTCGGCGAGGAACTGCACGACGGCAACTTCGTCTGCGACGGCCTGCTCTTCCCGGACCGGCGGCCCTCCCCCGGCCTGGTCGAGTACCGCAAGGTGATCGAACCGGTCGCGATCACCGGCGACGGCACGGCCGGCACGGTACGGATCACCAACAGGTACGACTTCGCGGACCTGTCGGCGCTGGCCTTCTCCTGGTCGTACGAGGTCGAGGGCGAGACGGTGGACAGCGGAGCCCTGTCGGTGCCGGCCTCGGCGCCCGGCGAGTCCGCCGAGGTCAAGCTGCCCGCCGTACCGGCCGGGGCGCCGGCCGGCGAGGCCCACTGGACGGTCCGGGCGGTGCTCGCGTCCGACACGGCCTGGGCACCGAAGGACCACGTCGTCGCCTGGGGCCAGCTGCCGGTGTCGGAGCGCCGGGTGCCGCACGTCGCCGCGACCGCCCGTCCGGCCCACGGGGACGGGGAGATCACCCTCGGTCCAGGCGTGTTCGACGCCCGTACCGGGGCGCCGCGGGCGATCGGCGGGGTGCCGGTCACGGGTCTGCGGCTGGACGTGTGGCGGGCCACGACCGACAACGACGACGGTGCCGCCTGGCAGAGCGACCTGCGCTACGGGCTGCTGTGGCGCACGCTCGGCCTGCACCGGATGCGGCACCGCCTGGACGCCGTCGAGGCGGGCGAGGACGCACTGACGGTCCGCACCCGGGTGGCGCCGGCCGCCCGGGAGCTGGGGCTGTCGACGGTGTACCGCTGGACGTCGGACGGGGACCGGCTCCGGCTGACCGTGTCCACCACCCCGGACGGCGACTGGACGGTCCCGCTGCCCCGGCTCGGCATCCGCTTCGCACTGGCCGCGGCCGACGCCGTGCGCTGGTACGGCGGCGGCCCCGGCGAGGCCTATCCGGACACCCGCTCGGCGTCCCGGATCGCCCGCCGGCAGTCGACCGTGGACGCCCTGCAGACCCCGTACGTCCGCCCCCAGGAGAACGGCGCCCGGGCCGACGTCCGCTGGGCGGAACTGGGCGGCCTGCGCATCGAGGGCGACCCGGCGTTCTTCCTCACCGCCCGCCGCTGGACCACCGAACAGCTGGACGCCGCGGCCCACCGCACCGACCTGGTGCCCGGTGACACGGTGTGGGTCAACCTGGACCACGCCCACCACGGCATCGGCTCCCAGTCCTGCGGCCCGGCCCCGCTGCCCCGGTACCGCCTACGGGCCGAACCGGCGGAGTTCTCGTTCGTCTTCTCCGCCTCCGGCACCGGCTGAACCGACGGTCCCGGCACATCCCACCGCGGTCGCCCGGCCCTCCTCCCGGCCGGCCGCGGTCGTGGGCGCCCCGGTACGCATCGTGGTGACGAGGGTGGAGGAGATGTGGGCCAGGGTGGGGTCGGCGGCGACGAAGAACGTCTCGACTCCGGCCAGCTCGTGGTTCATGCGGGCCATCGGCATTTCATGATCCAGGTCGCGGACGCCGCGCACTCCGCGGACGACGACGTCGATCCCCGCTCGACGGCAGTAGTCGACCAGCAGGCCGCCGGTGTGGGAGTCGACCGTGACGTTGCTCAAGCCCGTTGCTGCCGCGCGGAGCCGGTCCAGTCGTTCCGCGACGGGGAAGCGGCCGGTCTTGTCCGGGTTGGACATCACGCAGACGACGACGTCGTCGAACAGGTGGGCAGCGCGCCGGAGTACGTCCTGGTGCCCTTGAGTGACCGGGTCGAAGGATCCTGGGAAGAGGGCTCGCATGATCGGAGAGTAACAAGCGGCCGCCGCTCCCGATGGTGAAGCGCCAGGACGGCCGGACCACCGGGATCACGGAGTGACAAGCACCGTGCGGCACTCGAGCCAGGCCTCGGCACTCAGCAGATCCTGGAGCCGGGTGAAGAGGGCGAGCAGTCGAGGGCCCCACGTGTGGCGGAAGGCGGAATCGACGAGGGCGAGGTCGAGTTCGTTGGCCGCCGTCAGTTCGGTGAAGTCCCGGCGCGACCGGGGCGCCGGAACGTGCGAGCGGCCGGTGAACCTGTCGTGGAAGGGGGCGTCGTCCTGGTGGAGAGCCGGGTACGTCGCCTTGCGGTCGCATGAGGCGTACAGGTACACGATGGCCTCGGCCTCGGCGCCGATCACCGCCGCGAGGTCGTCGCGACGGTCCGGTGGCAGCAGTGCCGTGGGAAAGCCGTCCGTGCCGTAGAACGCGTGACACAGACCGGCGAGTCGGAGGGCCGGACGGGCCTGCCACGCCGCCAGGCGCGCCTGGACGCGCTGGAGGTGGGTGAGGAGAGTGCCGCCGGGGTGGGCGGTGTTCTCGGCGCCCAACTCACACAGCAGGGCGACGGCCCGGTCGGCCGGGGCAGGGAGAGCAGGCACCATGTCCGTGTCCCTTCGGTAACGGGTCGGTCGGCCCTCGTGCGGCGCCCTCGCCGGTCCGGACCCGTACGAAGGCACCGGACGGGTCGCCGCCCGGGCCCCGCGACGAGCTTCCGGCAGCCCCGCTGCCCCAGTCAATCCCGGCGATGGCCAGTCGTTTTCCCAACCCCCTTCAAAAGTACCGGATTTGACGTGAGCATGGCCGCATGCGACCCATGGGACGACTCCTCGGCACGCTCGCCGCCGGCCTGCTGGCCGCGTCCGGGCTCACCGCCTCGACCGGTACCGCACAGGCCGCCGAACCCGGCGGGTTCAGTGTCCTGACGTACAACGTGGCCGGGCTCCCGGAGGGCCTCAGCTCCAGCCATCCGGCCACCAACACCCCGTTGATCTCGCCGAGGTTGACGGGATACGACATCGTCAACGTCCAGGAGGACTTCAACTACCACGCGGCGCTCTACGCCGGCGACCACCACCCCTACCGCACGGCGACCAGCGGCGGCGCGGGCTTCGGCGACGGCCTCAACACCCTCTCCGACCTCCCGTTCGAGGACGTCGAGCGGGTGAGGTGGAACGACTGCGCCGGCACCGACTGCCTGACCCCGAAGGGCTTCACCCTGGCCCGGGTACGGCTCGCCGAGGGCGTCTACGTCGACCTGTACAACCTCCACCCCAACGCCGGCGACACCGCCGACGCCCTGGCCGCGCGCCGCGCCGGCATCGCGCAGCTGTCGGCCTTCGTCCGGGTCAACTCGGCGGGCAACGCGGTGATCGTCATGGGGGACACCAACACCCGGTACACCCGCGCCGGCGACACGATCCGCACCCTCGTCACCGACAACGGCCTGACCGACGCCTGGGTACGGCTGGTCAAGGGCGGTACGGCCCCCGCCCAGGGCGCCGACCCGCTGCTGTGCCCGGCGTCCGCGCCGCCCGACGACTGCGAGGTGGTCGACAAGGTCCTGTACCGCGGCAGCGCCCTGATCTCCCTGACCGCGACCCGCTACCACGACGCGTGGGCGTCGTTCCTCGACGCGGCCGGCGGCAACCTCTCCGACCACTTCCCGCACACCGTCGACTTCTCCTACACACCGAACCCGAAGCTCCGGGCGAGCGACTTCTTCGGCGGCCCGCACGGCACGGCCTTCAACGACGCCGACGACCTCCCCGCGGCCCCGTCCCCGCGCACCCTCACCCTGCGCGGCGGCAGCCGCCTGGACGCCGTGTCCCTCACCCTCGACGGCGGTACGACCCTCGCCCACGGCGGCACCGGCGGCACGGCCGCCTCCCTCACCCTGGCCGCCGGCGAACACCTCACCTCGGTGAAGCTCGCCGAGGGCCGGAAGGACGGTCGCACCCGCCTCTTCTCGGCCGCCTTCGCCACCGACCGGGGCCGCACCCTCTCGGCGGGCACCCCGACCACCGACACCACCACCTTCACGGCCCCCGGCGGCTGGCAGATCGTGGGCTTCACCGGCCGCTCGGGCGAGGAGGTCGACAAGCTGGGGGTGCTGTACGCGCCGATCGGCTGACACCCGATTCCTAGATACTCTAGGCTGACACCTAGGCGTTCTAGGGAGGTGGGCGTATGGCCCGGGCAGGGCTCAGTGCCGAGCGGGTGGTGGCGGGGGCCGCGGACCTGGCGGACGAGGCCGGGTTCGAGAACCTCAGCGTCTCCGCGCTGGCCCGGCGCTTCGGCGTCAAGGACGCGAGCCTCTACTCGCACGTCCGCAATCTGCAGGACCTGCGCACCCGGCTCGCGCTGTTCGCGGGCGGTGAGCTGATCGACCGGATCGCGGCGGCCGTGGCCGGCCGGGCGGGCAAGGAGGCGCTGACGGCGTTCGCCGGCGCCTACCGGGACTACGCCCTGGAGCACCCCGGCCGGTACGCGGCCACCCAGATCCGCGTCGACCAGGCCCTGATCGCCGACTCCCCCGCCCTGCGCCGCACCGCGCAGATCACCTACGGGATGCTGCGCGCCTACGGTCTCCGGGAACCGGACCTGACGGACGCCGTCCGCCTGCTGCGCAGCACCTTCCACGGCTACTGCGTGCTGGAGGGCGCGGGCGGCTTCGGCGCGGACCGGGACGTACGGGCCTCCTGGGACAAGGCGGTCGACGCCCTGCACCTCGCCCTCATCCACTGGCCGCGCGAGAACGGGGAACGCACCGATGACTGACACACCGCACTACGACGTCACGGGCCGCGGTCCCGTGCTGCTGCTCGTACCGGGCGGTGCCGGGCACCCGATGGGCCTCGGACCCCTCACCGAGCGGCTGGCCAGGCGCTTCACCGTGGTGACGTACGACCCGTTGGGCCTCGCGCACGGCAGGCTCGGCGCGCCGGTCGCCGAGCAACGCGTCGCGGACTGGAGCGAGGGCGCACGGCGGGTGCTGGAGGAGGTGCTGCCGGCGGGCGCGCCGGCATCCGTGTTCGGGACCAGTTCCGGCGGCATCGCGGTCCTGGACCTGCTCGTCCGGTACCCCGGACGGCTGGCGCACGTGGTCGCGCACGAGCCGCCGTGCGTGACCGTCCTGCCGGACGGGGCGGCGCGGCGGGCCGAGCTGGTCGACCGGCTCCGAGGGCCCGGACGGCCGCCCGCCGAGGGCGACTCGGCGACCCCCATGGGTGTCTTCCTCGACCGGGTGCTGTGCCCGTTCACCGCGTACGTGCCCGCCGCCGCCCCGCCCCCGGGCCGGCTCACCCTCGCCGCCGGAACCGGTTCGCGCGGGCAGCTCCTGCACCGCACGGCCGAGTTCCTCGCCGGACGGCTGGGGTGCGCGTTCACCGAGTTCCCGGGCGGTCATCTGGG
Organism: Streptomyces sp. NPDC107654; assembly: GCF_055639035.1. Classification (NCBI taxonomy): domain Bacteria; kingdom Bacillati; phylum Actinomycetota; class Actinomycetes; order Kitasatosporales; family Streptomycetaceae; genus Streptomyces; species Streptomyces sp. NPDC107654. The sequence goes on along the minus strand of NZ_JBVKBI010000014.1, from coordinate 115,668 downwards.
CACGCTGGAGAACCCCGTGGAGTTCGCCGACGCGCTCACCGAGGCACTGCGCTCCAGTGCGCGGACGTCGGCGTAGGACGGGGTCGTACCGCCCGGGGTCCGCCCGGCCGCGATGCCGGCCACGGCGTCGAGGGCCGCGCCGAGCGCCCGCCGGTACAGCAGCGAGCCGAGGCTGACGCGGCGCACGCCGAGGTCGGCGAGGCGGGCGAGGGTGGGGCCGGCGGGCGCGTACAGGACGTTGAGCGGGACGGCGGTGTGCCGGACCAGGGCGGCGATGCGCCCGGGATCGGTCACGCCCGGGACGAAGACCCCGTCGGCGCCCGCCTCCTGGTAGGCGTCGAGCCGGCGCAGGGTGTCCCTCTCGTCTCCGTCACCCGACCAGTACGTGTCCGTGCGGGCGTTGACGAAGAGACCGGGCACGGCGGCCTTCACGGCGGCGATCTTCGCCGCGTGCCGGCCGGCCGGGCCCAGGCCGTCCTCCAGGTTGACGCCGACGGCGCCCGCGGCCCACAACTCCCGGGCGAGGGCGGCGACTTCGTCCGGATCGTCGCTGAAGCCGTTCTCGGCGTCGACGGAGAGGAGCCACGGCCCGGAGCCGAGGGTCAGGGCGAGCCGGACGGTGTGCTCGCGGGTCGCCGCCTCCCCGTCGGGCAGGCCGACGGCCGCCGCGACCGCCAGGCTCGTCGTGGCGATCGCCGGGAACCCGTGGGCGGCCAGGGCGGCGGCCGAGGCGTGGTCCCAGGCGTTGGGCAGCAGCAGCGGCTCGTCCGGACGGTGGTGGAGGCCGGCGAAGGAGGGGGCCGTGGCGGGCTCTGCGGTCATACGGTCACGCTAGACCCCGGACGGTTCGGTGCCGGCCGAACCGTCCGGCGTCCCTCGGTCCTCGTCCCTCCCCCGGTCAGTGCGGCACCACCGACCACGCCTCGGCCGTCGCGCCGTCCGGCGCCGTGAACCGGAAGGCGGCGCTCCCGCCGGCGGACCAGCTCACCCGCACCTCGTGGCCCGGCTTCCCGGCGCCGTCCGCCCGCACCGCCACGGACACCAGCTCCGCGAGCGGCAACGGGTCCGGCTCCCCGGTGAGCCGGGCCAGCGCGACGAAGAGCGTGGCCCCGCCGTCCCCGGTCACCCCGGTCAGCTCCGCCGACAGGCCGGACACCGGGACGAGTTCGCTCCGTACGCCCGGCGCGTCCGGCCAGCCCGTCACCCGCACCGTGGTCCCGGCCGCCGCACCCGCCACCAGGTGCGCGCGCACCTCCACGGCACCCCGGACCACCACCAGGCTGGTGACGGTGGCCCCGCTGCCCGCGGTGTGCCGGGAGGCGATCCACCCCTCGCCCGTGCCGAGCGGCTCGATGCCCGTACGGCTCGGATCACCGCCGACGATCACGCTGTTGTCGTACGACGGCACGGGCGCGGTGGCGGTCGAATAGGCGAGCCGGGTGTAGTGGGGGTCGTAGCGGACGTCCTCGCTGCCGTGATTGTGCAGCCGGACCAGTCCGTCCGAACGGGTCGACTGCAGCAGCCAGTTGGGGACGGGCACGGGGTGTGCCGCGTCGGCGCGGTCGGCCGGTCCGGGCTGCTCCGGCGCCGTCCAGACCTCGTGTTCCGGCGGCAGCAGCAGGCCGAGGAAGCCCTTGCTCGCCCAGTACGGCGAGGCGGGCCCCGAGTAGTTCTGCACCAGGGACTCGTCCGGGCCGAGCCAGCCGAGCGGCAGCAGGCCCCGCTCGTCGACCGCACCGCCGTCGAGGAAGTACCGCAGCGCGCCGGAGGCCAGGCGCCGGGTCTCGCCCGGGGGCAGGGGTGTGTGTCCGGTGAGGGCGCCGAGCCAGAGCGGGGCCGTCGTCGCGAAGCGGTAGGTCAGGGAACGGCCCTGGCGCACCGGGGCGCCGTCGGCGCCGAAAAGGCGGGCGTGGTCGGCGAGGTGGCGGGAGAGCCGCCGGCCGTACCGGTCCAGCAGATCGCCGTCGTCGGCCAGCCAGGCGTGGAGGACCGTGTACAGGTGCATGGCCCAGCCGTTGTAGTAGTCGAACTTCCGGCCGTCGCCGTCGGTGTACCAGCCGTCGCCGAGGTACCAGTCCTCGATCCGCTCCAGTCCCCGGTCGACCGCCTTCCGCGCCGCCTCCTCCCGGTGGCCGGTCTCCAGGAGGAAGCCGCCGACGGTGACCGGGAACAACTCCCAGTTACAGGGCCAGGGTTCGGCGGTGAGCGCGTCCGCGAGCCAGGCGGCGGTCCGCTCGCGTACCGCGTCGTCCAGGCGGTCCCAGAGCAGCGGCCGGGTGAGCCGCAGGGCGAGCGCGACGGAGGCGGACTCGACCAGCGGCTGGCTGCGGTCCGTGATCCGCGGCCAGACCCCGCCGGGTCCGGCCGCCAGGCCCTCGGCGTACCGGCCGAGCGCGGTCTCGTCGCGGCGGAACGCGGCCAGCAGCAGCGTGCGGGCGTAGCCTTCGAGCCCGTCGGAGAGCCGGCCGGAGTGGCTCACCCGGGTGCCGGGCAAGTGGTAGAGGGCGCGGTCGGGGGTGGCGTACGGCTCGACGGCGGTGAGGAGGGCATCGGCGGCGGCTTCCCAGTGGGCGCGGGTGTAGCCGGTGCGGGGGCTGGTCGCGCGGTCGTCGGCGGGCAGTCGGATCACGGTGGTGGTCTTCCTTCCTGACGGGACCTGGGACGCCCCGGTTCCGGTCGGGGCGCCCCAGGGCTTCATCCCACCCGCACGGCGCCCTCGGGCACCAGATGCCGGGCGAGGAGTTCGTCGCGGTGTCCACTTCCGGCTCGCCGCCGCGCACACCCTGAGAATCGGGGTGACGACGGCCCGCGACCGGCCTGCTCGCCTGACGCACCTCAGCTGCCGCGCGTCCACTGCTGGTTGGTGCCGCCGTTGCAGGCGTAGGTGATGATCGCGGCCGAGTCGGCGGTGGACCCGCCGGACACGTCCAGGCACTCGCCGCTCGCGCGGGACCTGACGGTGACGTACGAGCCGGCGGCGGTGAGAGACCACTGCTGGCCGGTGACGCCGGTGCAGTTCTCCTGGGTGACGTCGCCCGCGTTCTCCTGGAGGCACAGGGAACTGCCCCGGCCCACCAGCGCCCGGTAGCCGTTGCCCAGGTCCTTGAACCACCACTTCTGGTTGGCGCCGCCGTTGCAGGTGTACTGGTGGACGGCGACGCCCTGCCACAGGGACCGGCTCGGCACGTCGGCGCACTTGGCGCTGTGCCGGGCGATCAGCGTGTCGTAGGTGGCGTTCGTGCCGGTGACCGTCCCGGCGGTGGTGTCCACGGTGATCTCGGGGTACCAGGACATGCTCATCGAGGTGGAGGTCGGGAAGGTCAGCGGCAGCCAGACGTACCGGGAGTCGTTGACCTCGCCGCCGAAGGAGTTGCCCCAGCGGTCGCCCAGGTACAGGTACGAGGTGCCGGAACTCCCCTGCACGGGAAGGACGTAGGCGGTCTGGGAGCCGTAGGCGGTGGAGTCGCCGACCTTCCGCCAGGAGGTCCAGGGGCCGGCGAGGGAGGTGGCGGTGGCGTACTGCTGCTGGTTGGGGTTCCAGCCGGTGGCGCCCGACGTCAGCATGAAGTACACCCCGCCCCGCCTGAACAGGGCGGGTGCCTCGCGGTGGCCGCCGGGCCAGGGGTTGGCGACCAGGCCGGCGATGCCGGTGTAGTCGGCGGTGAGCCGGTAGATGTGCAGGTCGTGGTTCTCGTTGGCGGCCGAGACCAGGTAGGCGGTGCCGTCGGTGTCCACGTACGCGGTCAGGTCGCGGGACATGTACTGGCCGAGCGGGCGGAAACTGCCCTGGTAGGCGTAGCTGCCGTCGACCGTGTCGGAGACGGCGACGGCGGCGCGCGCCTCGCTGTAGTCGGTGCCGTTCTCCTTGTGCATCCACATCACGAACTTGCCGGTGGCCGCGTTGTGGACGACCTTCGGGCGTTCGATGTAGGCGGTGGCCAGTTCGGGGGCGGAGGACCGGGTCAGGACGTGGGCGCGGAACTCCCAGTTCTTCAGGTCGGTGGAGCGGTAGGCGTCCACGGACCGGAAGGTGTTGTCGCCGCCCCGGTCCTCGCCGAACCAGTAGTAGTAGCCGCCGGCCTTGACGACTCCGCCGCCGTGGGCGTGCACCGGATCTCCCGACGCGTCGGTGAACCGCGTGCCGTTGGCGATCGTCTGCGGTGCCGCCTGGGCCGGTCCGGACGTCGCCAGTGCGGCGCCGAGGGCGCAGCACAGGGCGAGCAGGATCGCGTACGCGCGTCTCATCTCAGGCACCCTCCTGCACGGTGTCGGCCACGGGGACGCCGAAGTCCGGGGTGCCGTCAGGCTTCCAGCCGAGCTTCTGGATCCGGGTGTGCCGGTTGGGGTCCTGCAGCGGGTCGCCGGTGATCTCCTTGTACTGGCGGGCGTGGTAGACGAGGACGTCGGTACGGCCGTCCTCGGCGACGGTGAAGCAGTTGTGTCCGGGGCCGTACTGCCGCGTGGTGTCGTTGCCGGTGAAGACCGGGACGGGCGACTTGCTCCAACTCCGCGCGTCCATGGGGTCGCTGTGCATGTCGGCGGTGAGCAGGCCCATGCAGTAGTGCCAGTCGGTGGCGCCGGCCGAGTAGGTGAGGAACATTCGGCCGTTGCGTTGGAGGACGTACGGGCCCTCGTTGACCTTGTAGCCGACGCACTCCCAGTCGTACTCGGGCGTGGACAGCCGGACCTGGGGGCCGGTCAGCGTCCACGGGTCGGCCATCTTCGAGATCCACAGCGCGGTGTTGTTGTCCATGCCCGGCTCATGCTGGGCCCACACCAGGTAGCGGGTGCCACCGTGCTTGAAGGTGGTGGCGTCGAGGGAGAAGGTCTCCCACGCGGTCTTGATCTGGCCCCGCTCCACCCACGTGCCCCGGAAGGGGTCGGCGTGGGAGTTCTCCAGCACCCAGATGCGGATGGCCCACACGTCCTCGGCGGGGGCCGAGGCGAAGTAGACGTACCACTTGCCGCCGATCCGGTGCAGCTCCGGCGCCCAGATGTGCGCGCCCATCGGACCGGTCGCGTGCGCCCGCCAGATCACCGACTCGGCGGCCGTGGACAGGCCGTTCAGGGTCCGGGCGCGGCGCAGCACGATGCGGTCGTACTCGGGGACGGTCGCCGTGAAGTAGTAGTGGCCGTCCATGTGCCGGGTGATGTGCGGGTCGGCGCGCTGGAGGACGAGGGGGTTCACGTAGGGGGCCGCCCTGCCGGACGCGGACGGGGACGGGGACGCGAGCGCGGGGGACGCGGAGGTGGCCGCCAGGGCGCCGGCGGCCGCGGCGCCCTTCAACAGCAGGCGGCGGGCGGGGGACGGGGGGAGGTGGGGGTCGCGGCTCATGCGGACCGCCTCTCGATGACGAAGCGTATGATCGATATTTCGAACATCATCTGCCATTCCGAACGCCGAAAAGGTAAGGGCGAGCCGCGAGAGGGTCAATGGGCCGGGAGGGAGGAAGGGCGAGGCGCGGAGGAGCAAGGCGAGGAAGGGCAAGGCGAGGAAGAGCGCGGCGAGGTCGCGGGACGGGCCGGCCGGGCGGACCCGGGCGCGGGACCCCGGACGAGCCAGGACGACCGGGCCGCGGAGAACGGAGGGGCAACGGGGCGGCGGCGATCGAAGCGCGGGCGCCCACATGCCGGTCGTTCCGGTCGATCTGGTCGACCCGTTCACGAACGGTACGCACCGACTGCCCCGCCCTCGCCGCCCCGCACTCGGTTTGCGCAGGTCAGACGGAACATGGCGGCTGCTCACCCACTGGACACCGGGGCCCGTCGCCGCCGCGCTTCGACTAGCGTCGTGACATGACCAGCGACACCTCCCCCAGCCTCGCCGACGCCCTCGCCGCCGGGGCCGTCGTGCTCGACGGCGGCATGTCCAACCAGCTGGAGTCGGCCGGACACGACCTGAGTGACGAGCTGTGGTCGGCGCGGCTGCTCGCCGAACGGCCCGAAGCGGTCACCGAGGCCCACCTCGCCTACTTCCTCGCCGGCGCGAGCGTGGCGATCACCTCCAGCTACCAGGCCACCTTCGAGGGCTTCGGCAAGCGCGGCATCGGACGGGACGAGGCCGCGCGGCTGCTCGGGCTGAGCGTGGAACTGGCCGGGGAAGCGGCCCGGCAGGCCCACGCGGCGGGTGTCGCGCGCCCGCTGTGGGTGGCCGCGTCGGTCGGGCCGTACGGGGCGATGCTCGCGGACGGCTCCGAGTACCGGGGCCGCTACGGGCTGGGCGTGGCCGAACTGGAGCGGTTCCACCGGCCGCGGATGGAGGCGCTGGCCGCCGCCGCGCCGGACGTCCTGGCCCTGGAGACCGTCCCGGACGCCGACGAGGCCGCCGCGCTGCTGCGGGCGGTGCGCGGGCTCGGGGTGCCGGCCTGGCTGTCGTACACCGTCGACGGCCTGCGGACGAGGGCCGGACAGCCCCTGGAGGAGGCGTTCGGTCTCGCCGCCGACGCGGACGAGGTGATCGCGGTCGGTGTCAACTGCTGCGCGCCGGAGGACGTGCGGGACGCGGTGGAGATCGCGGCGCGCGTCACCGGCAAGCCCGTCGTGGTGTACCCCAACAGCGGGGAGGCCTGGGACGCCGACGCACGGGCCTGGCGCGGGCACGGCACGTTCGGCGCCGAGCAGGTCGAGGCGTGGCGGGAGGCGGGGGCGCGGTTGATCGGGGGCTGCTGCCGGGTGGGGCCGGAGGCGATCGGCGCGATCGCGGGGGCGCTGGGCACGGTGTGAGCGGCATGCTGGCGCCGGCGGGGATGCGCGGCGGGGGCCGGGTGGGCGGGGTGTGCCCGCCCGTGCTGCGAGCGCGGTGGGCGCGGGCACCCCTGCCCGGGTGTACGGGCCGTGCGCGAACCGGAGGCCTGCGGGGAGCCGGTCGGCCGGCTGTGCCGGCCGGGCCGGTGCCGTGCCGGTGCGAGGCGGCTCAGCGGCGCAGCGTGGTGCCCACCGAGCGGCGCAGCCGGCGCATCGCGGCGGCGAGTTCGGCGCCGGGGGCCCGGGGCACGGAAGACCGCGGGGGCTCCGGAAGCGCGGGCGCGGCCGACCACAGGGCGACCTCCGCGTCCCGGGGGCCGTACGCGGTGTGCGGGACGCCGTCGCCGAAGACCCGCACCGGGTGGGTGGCGTCCCAGGCCGCCCAGCCGGGGTCCCCGGCCGTCGCGAACCGCACCCAGGCGGCGTGCATCGCGTCGGACAGCTCCTGCGGGGCGCCTTCGCCGGCCAGCCGCTTCGACTCGGGCGCGTCCCCGGTGCCGAAGACGAACCCCAGCTCCAGGGCGTGGCAGGCGCCCAGGCCCGGGAGGCGGGACGGCCAGGCGAACTCGTACGCGTAGGACGTGCCGGGGCGGGCGTCGGCGAGCCGGTGCAGCGGCACCCGCAGCACGTGGTCGGTGATCATCTGGCCGACGATCTCGGCGGTCCCGGCGTCGGGGTGCAGCGCACGGTAGCCGCGCGGGATCTCGTGGCCGGCGCGGCAGCGGGCCATGGCGGCGGCCAGGGCGACCGCGCCGAGCCGGTCGACGCGCTCCAGCAGCCCGCCCGGCACCAGCCACAGCCGGTACTCGTCCCGGGTCCAGCCCATGAGCAGTTCGACGTCCCGGGCGGCGGCGCCCTCGGCCAGCGCCTTCAGCGGGTCGCGGGGCACGAGGTCGCCGTCGACGACGATGCCGAACGCCGGTCCGCCCAGCACCGGGCCGCTGAGCCGGGCGGCCTCGGCCTGGGTGCGCAGCAGGAGTTCGCGGTCGACGGCGGCGAACGCCTCGGCGGTGGCGGGGACGCGGAGCCGGGTGGCCATCCGGCGCACCATCCGCCGTACCTTCTCGCGGTCGACGACCTCGGGCGGGCCGCTCTGCAGCACCGCCCGCCGGACCAGTCCCTGCGTCCGGGGCGCGGCGAGCAGGGCGCCCACGCTGATGGCACCGGCCGACTGGCCGCACAGGGTGATCCGGCCGGGGTCGCCGCCGAACGCCTCGATCGTCTCGTGCACCCAGCACAGGGCGGCGAGCTGATCGCGCAGGCCGGGGTTCGGGGGCGCGTCCGGGAACAGTCCGTAGCCCTCCACCCCCAGCCGGTAGTTGACCGAGACGCAGACGACGCCGTCGCGCGCGAAGGCGCTGCCGTCGTACACCGATACCGCCGAGGAGCCCCTGGTCAGCGCGCCGCCGTGCAGCCAGACCAGCACCGGGAGCCGCGCGCCGGGCCCCGGCTCGGGGGTCCAGACGTTGAGGTTGAGGCAGTCGTCGCCGGGGATCACCGGATCGGACAGGTACGGGGCGAAGGCCTCGGAGTACGGCGGTTTCGGCGCGGTCGGCCCGAACGCGCCGGCGTCCCGCACCCCGTCCCACGGCTCGGGCGGCCGGGGCGGGCGGAACCGGCGGGGGCCGAAGGGCGGGGCGGCGTACGGGATGCCGCGGAAGACCGCGACCCCCCGCTCGTACCGGCCGCGTACGGCTCCGTGGGGCGTTCTGACCACGGGGCCCGTCTGGTCTGCCGTCATCGCCCACCAGCCCTTCGCCGCGCGTGCAGTGTTCCTTCAGAGCACCACACCGGCCGGAGGTATTCCGGTGCGGCCCCGCCTGTGGGCCATGTGGCGTACATCAGGGCGCCGGAGCCCGGCCGGTCGCACCCGCCGGAGGCGGAGCCGTGGTCGCCGGGTAGTCACCGCCCCCGGGCCACCGAAGGGCACATCCGTGCGACGCACGTGTCATCGAAGTGGGGACGCCGGACGCAGTGGTGGCTGAGACGGCGGGGGCTCCTCACCGAGGCCGTGGTGCACGGGTCGCGGGCAGGTCGAACGCGGCGCGGTCGCATGTAGTCGGCGGCGTCGGGGAACTGCCGCCCGGCATCCGACGATTGACCCGTCGTTCCCGGCGGATCTACGGTAGAAGGCGCTTTCTGAAAGTGTTTCCACGCCGTTCGTCAGGGGAGCCATGCCCAGCCCTCAGCCGCCGCGGGCCGTGTTCGCGATGGATCCGGTACACCTCCCGCTGCTCTTCCCCCCGCCGCTCATGGACCGGCTGAGGCGGACGGCCGACCTCGACCCGGCGCTCGTCGTACGGGACTTCGCCGATCCGGCGGTGGCCGGCACCCTGGCCGCGGCCGAGGTCCTGATCACCGGTTGGGGCTGCCCGCCCCTGGACGGCGGCGTCCTGGCCGCCGCCCCCGGGCTGCGGGCCGTCCTGCACGCCGCGGGTTCGGTCCGTTCCCTGGTCGGCGAGGCCCTGTGGAAACACGGCGTCACCGTGTCCAGCGCGGTCACCGGCAACGCCCTGCCGGTGGCGGAGTACACCCTCGCGATGATCCTGCTCGCCGGCAAGGACGCCTTCGGCCACCGCGAGCGCTACCGCCGCACCCACGCCCGGCCGACCCCCGCCGAGACCGCGGCCACCGGCAACCTCGGCCGCCGCGTCGGGGTCGTCGGCGCCTCCCGGGTGGGCCGCCGACTCCTCGAGCTGCTCCGGCCGTTCGACCTCACGGTGCTGCTGTACGACCCCTATGTGAACCCCGCCGAGGCCGCCGCCCTGGGAGCGGAACCACTGCCGCTGGACGAGCTGCTGGCGCGCAGCGACATCGTCACCCTGCACGCCCCCGACACCCCCGAGACCCACCACATGCTCGACCGCGCCCGGCTCGCCCTCGTCCGGGACGGGGGCGTGCTGATCAACACCGGGCGGGGTGCGCTGGTCGACCACGAGGCGCTGGCCGAGGAGCTGCTCTCAGGACGCCTGTCCGCGGTGCTCGACGTCACCGATCCCGAGCCGCTGCCCGCCGGTTCGCCGCTGTACCGGCTGCCCAACGTCTTCCTCACCCCGCACATCGCGGGCTCGCTCGGCAACGAGCTCGAGCGGCTGGGTGTGATCGTGGTGGAGGAACTGGAGCGGCTGGCAGAGGGGCTGCCGCCGCGACACGAGGTGCGGCACGCGGATCTGTCCCGGGTCGCCTGACACCGACGGTCCGCCGCCGACGGACCCGCCTGTCCGGAGCGGCCACGGGATACGGCTTCCGGCCCGCGTGAGCGGAGCCCGGGCCGGTGGGACCCGGCGGACACGAGCCGGGCCCGGTGGGGTCCGGGCAGCCGGGACCCGCGGCCGGCCGGGACCCGGGCAGCACCGCGCGGCCCCCGGCACGCCGCCCGGCCCGCGCCACCGTGCGGGCCGGGCGGCCGACCGCGTGACGCCGGAGGCCGGTTCCGGCACTCGGCGGTGACCCGCCCCCACGGAGATCGTTTGCCGGGCATGAACCACACCACGCGTACCGCCGCGGCCCTGGCCGCGGCCGCAGTCGCCCTGGTCACCGCCTACGGCTCGGCGCACGCCGCGGGCCGCATCCTCGCTCCCGGCCCGCACCGCGCCACCGTGGCCTCGCCCGCCGACGAGCACGACCCGAAGGAGGACGTCGAGTCGGACGAGAACGGCCGCCCCGACCTGACCGAGGACTGAGTCCCGGAAGGTGCCCGGCCGCGCGCGAACGGCCGGGCACCGCCCGCACGGGGTGCCCGGCCGCTCGGCTGCTCCCTGTCGTTCAGTCCTCCTCGCCCCGGTCGGCGCCGACGAGGGCCTCCACCACGTCCACGGCGCTGCCGTCGTGGTCGCTTCCGGCGGTGCCGCTGCCGGTCTGCGCGTTGGCCGTGCGGTCGACCTCCAGGATCGAGTCCGTCTCCGAGTTGTCGGTGCCGGTGCGCGAGTTGTCGATCACGGTGATCAGGCTTCCCCCCGAGGCGACGGCGGGTACGGCGCCGGCTCCGAGGAGCGCGACGGCGACCGCCGTGGCCACGCCGAACCGGGGCAGCGCACGGGTCACACGCCCACGCCTTCGGGGGCGAGCCGGTCGCGGGCGATGTTGCGCTCCAGCAGGCTGGTGGAGGCCTTCACGCCGACCCCGCTCGCGGGGTCCACCTCGGGCAGCCGGCCGTCGGCGGCCTTGAGGTCCGAGAGCGCGGAGTCCATCGCCTCGTGCGCGGCGAACAGGCAGGGGGTGCTGTAGATGGCGACGTCCACACCGAGGCTGGACAGTTCACCGAGGGACAGGCGGGGCGACTTGCCGCCGGCGATCTGGTTGAACAGCAGCGGCTTGTCCCCGACGACCTCGCGGATCCGCGCGATCCACTCGACGCTGCGCACCCCGTCGACCAGTACCACGTCGGCGTCGGTGGCCGCCAGGTGTTTGGCGCGGTGCAGGATGTCGTGCTCGTCGGTGGCGTCCGTACGGGCGACGACGACCAGGTCCTTGCGGGTCTCCAGGACCTTGTGCAGCTTCTCCAGGTACTCCTCCAGCGGCAGCACCTGCTTGCCGTCGGCGTGGCCGCAGCGGCGGGGTCGCTTCTGGTCCTCCAGGATCACCCCGGAGGCACCGATGCGTTCGAGTCCCTCGACGACATGGCAGGCGACCTCGGGGTCGACGTAGCCGTCGTCGATGTCGACCAGCAGGTGGTGGTGCGGGAACGCGCCCCGCAGCCGCTGGACGAAGGCCACCATGTCGGGCCAGGCGATGAATCCGATGTCCGGCAGTCCGTAGTACGAGGCCGCGAACCCGAAGCCCGAGACGAACATCCCGTCGTAGTGCTTGGCCGCGATCGACGCGGAGTACATGTCGTACACGCCGATCAGCGGTGTGGTCCCCGGCCCGGCGATGGCCTCGCGCAGCTTGTTCCCGTAAGTCAAGGTCCGGCTCCTCCTGTGGGTGGGTGACGCGGGCGGAAGAGGTGGCCGCCGCGTCCGGCGCCCTTTGCCAAGACAAGAGCATCTCTAGATAGTCACGTGACCATCCGCCTACGCCAGCTTTACTCACTCCAATGGCGGAACCGGTTCACCGCAGAAACGTCACTCGGCGAGCCGTCCCGCCCAGACGAGTCCGCCGTTCAGGTGGGTCAGGAAGACCGGGTCGCGGTAGGCGTCGGCGCGGTGGCCCAGGGCCGTGTAGAAGACGCGGCCGCCCGCGGGGCCGTGCTCACGGCACCAGGCCAGCGGATGGTCGGCGCCCATCCCGCCGCCCTCGTACGACGTCTCGTCGGCGCGCAGCAGCACCCGGGCGCCGACGCCCGGGGCGCGGTCGAAGTCGTACCACTCGTCGGTGAACCGCCACTCGGCCGGCAACCGCCGGGTGGCGGGATGGCCGGGGTCCGCGACGAGGATCCGGCCGGGCTGGCAGGCCGGGTGCCGGGTGAAGCGGGCGCCGAGGAGCTCGCCGTAGTACGGCCACCCGTACTCGGTGCAGGCCGCCGCGTGCACGCCGGCGAAGCCGCCGCCCGAGCCGACGTACCGCTCCAGCCGTGCGCGCCCGGCCGGGGTCAGTACGTCACCGCTGGTGGAGAGGAAGACCACGGCGGCGAAGCCGTCCAGCGGCCGTTCGAGGTCCGCGGGATCCTCGGTGTGCTCGACGGCGAACCGGCCTGACGCCCGGACGGCGGCGACGGCGTCCGGGATGGAGTCGTGACGGTAGTCGGCGGTGCGGGTGTACACGAGGAGACGAGGAGGCATGCCACGGCGCTCCGGGCGGACGGGCGCCCGCACGGCGGACGCGTTCGGCGAACAGTGGCCGGACCGGTCAACCTCCCTCGCCCACGTGGTTGTCGGGCGCTCCGTCCCCGTACGAGGGAAGGTCACCGCGCCGCACCGGGGCCGTGGCCGTGGGGGCCGGCGGCAGCAGGGCGGCGAGTTCCGCCGGCGTGGGACGGTGGACGGCGTCCGCGGCCCTGCGGAGCACACCGGACCCGAGCTTCTCGCCGTAGATCCGCACCACTCGGCCCTTCGCCGGTGCCAGGCAGGCGTAGCCCGCGGGGCAGTCGGCGGCGCTGCCCCGCTCGGCGTAGAGGTGGAGCACCGCACCGTCCTTCGCCCAGTACGCGGCGGAGAAACCGTCGTCCCCGTTCACCCCGACCGACTGCTGCGCGAGCGTGAAGCCCGGTACTTCCGTGACGTAGACCAGTTCCGGCGCGATGCCCAACGCCCGCAGCCGCGCGCCCGCTTCGGACTGCCGGACGGTGGCCGGCGGGGACTGCCGGGCGGTGGCCGGCGCCGGGCCCCGGGTGTCACCGGTGTCCGTCTTCTCGGTGCCGCACGCCGCGAGCAGTGCGGGGAGCAGGAGCAGCGGCAGGACGCGTGCGGTACGGATCATGTGCCCATGGTGCCGCACAGCCGTTCCCCGCGGTGGCCCCGGTCGTCTGACCTCCTCGGCGATGCACGCCATTCCGCCACTGCCGGAGCATCTCCCCCCAACCATGCCCGCGGCCGGGGCGTCACGGTCGCGCACCTCGCCCGGCGGACCGGGGTCACCCTCGGCACCCGGCGGGACGCGCCGGGGACTGGGACGCTCGGTCACCTGGTGGACCTGGGCGGTCGGGGCCACCCGGAGATCCCCGGACCCGATCCGGACCGGCCCGCGCACGCGGCCCCCGGCCCTTCACCGTCGCCTCCCGGACGGACCGGTCGCCTCCGGCCGAGTGCCGGACCCGCCTGCCGTCCGGGAGCCTCCGGCCGCCGGACGTGGTTCCGCGGCTCCGAGCCGCGTCCCACCTCGCCGAACGAGAGCTCAGGGGGCGGCGGGAAGTTCGTCGGCGGTGCGGTCGGCGGGTGCGCCCGACGCGGCGACCGTGACCGCCGGCCGGCCGCGCAGTCCGAAGACACCGATCAGCGCGGCGAGCAGGGCCGCGGCGAGCGGAACCCACAGGGCCGCCCGGTAACCGTCGAGCAGCGCGGCCGGTGACGACGACGCGGTGGCCGACACATTGACGGCGGTCGCCGTGGAGAGGCCGATCGCGGCGCCGAACTGGAAAGAGGTGTAGAGCAGTCCGCCGGCCAGGCCCTGCTCCTCCTCATCGACGCCCTCGGTGGCGACGATGGTGAGAGGGCCGTAGGCGAGGGAGAAGGCGATGCCGAGGGTGAGCAGGCCGGGAAGCATCGCCAGGTACGTCCAGTCGGCCCCGAGCGGCAGGAACAGGGCGTACGACAGCGAGGCCAGAAGCAGTCCGGCGAAGATCACCCGTGCGTTGCCGAAGCGGTTCACCAGCCTCGGGGTGAGGACCGGGGAGAGGATCGCGTCGACACCGATGACGATCATCGCGAAGCTGGTCTGCACCGTCGACCAGTCCCGCAGTTCCCGAAGGTAGAGGACGACCAGGAACTGGAAGCCGAAGAAGCCCGCCGCGAAGAGCAGTCCGACGAGGTTGGCGCGGACCAGGGCGCCGCTGCGGAAGATGCCGAGCCGGACCAGCGGGGATGCCGAGCGGCGCTCCACGGCGACGAACGCGGCGAGGAGGACGAGGCCCGCGCCCAGTGTCCCGAGGGTCCACGGCAGGCTTGTGTGGCCGGCGCGCTCCACGCCGAGGACGAGCAGGATCACGGCCGCGGTGATGGTGAGACCGCCGGCCAGGTCGACACTCCGGCCGGCGCGGTCGGGACGCGGCGCCCCGGGCACGAGGACGAGCGCCGCGAGGAGGATCAGCGCGGCGAGCACGACCGGTGCGAAGAACACCCAGCGCCAGTCGACCGAGGTGAGCAGCCCGCCGACGACCAGGCCCACCGAGAACCCGCCGGCCGCGGTGCCCGAGTAGAGGAGCAGGGCCTTGTTGCGCTGCGGGCCCTCCTCGAAGCCGGTGGTGATGAGGGAGAGGCCCGCCGGGGCCATGAAGGCGGCGGCGACTCCGGTGACGAACCGGGCGACGATCAGCATCCAGCCCTCCGTGGCGAATCCGCCCAGCCCGGAGAAGAACAGGAAGACCGAGAGCCAGAGGACGAACATCCGGCGGCGCCCGAAGAGGTCGGCGGCGCGTCCTCCCACCAGCATGAAGCCGCCGTATCCGAGGACGTACGCGCTCATGACCCACTGCAGGGCGCCGGTGGACAGACCGAGGTCGGCCCGGATGGACGGCAGGGCCACATTGAGCATGGCCACATCGATGCCCTCCAGGAAGATCGCGCCGCACAGGACGAACAGGACCCCCCAGTCGCGTGTGCTCAGGGCGGCCGTCGGTTTCCGTGAACTCATGTCGGTTCCTCGCAGGTCTGGGGACGTTGTCGGCTCGACCACCTTCGATCGGACGCGGAGAAGGAACAACGGCGAAGATCGCAACGTTCGTTCAGTTACGCTTACCGATCCGAGGGACCCGGGGACGTCGATGGAACGCGATGAACTGGAATGCTTCCTCCTGCTCGCCGAGGAGCTGCACTTCGGGCGGACGGCCGAGCGCATGAGGCTGTCCCGGGCCCGGGTGAGCCAGCTCGTGCAGCGCCTCGAACGCCGCGTCGGCGCCCCGCTGTTCATCCGGACCAGTCGCCGCGTCGCCCTCTCCTCGCTCGGCCGGCAGTTGCGCGCCGACCTGGAGCCGCACCACCGCGCGATCGAGGCCGCCCTGGAGCGGGCCGCCGCCACCGCGCGCGGCATCGACACCGTGCTGCACGTCGGCTTCTCGAACCCGCTGACCGGCGAGATCGTGATGAAGACGACCGAGGTGCTGCGCGTCAGCCGCCCCGGGCTCGCCGTGGAGATCTGCGAGGTGCCGCTCGCCGACCCGTACGGGCAGCTGCGCAAGGGCGAGTTCGACCTCCAGATCACCGAACTCCCCGTACGGGAGGCGGATCTCGTCGAGGGTCCGGCGCTGCTCGCGGAGGCACGCGTCCTCGCGGTCGGCTCGGCGCATCCACTCGCCGCCCGGGACTCGGTGTCGCTCGAGGACCTGGCCGGCGTACCGCTGCTCACGATCACCGGCAACGTTCCCGACCACCGGCTCGAACACCACGCCCCCGCTCGCACACCGAGCGGCCGGCCCATCGCCCGCGGCCCCGGCATCACCAACATGCAGGAGGCGTTGATGCTGGTCGCCGCCGGCAGGGGCGCGATGCTCACACCCGCGCACACGGCCCTGTACCACGCCCGCCCCGGTGTCGCCTACGTTCCCTTCGCGGACGCGGAGCCGACCGGCTACGGCCTGGTGTGGCGGGCCGGACACACCACCGGCGCCCTCCAGGCCTTCGCCGGAGCCGCCCGCGAGATCGCCCGGACCATGGCGCGGCAGCCTCCGCGACCCGTGGCTCCCGGGACCGCGTCCACGGCGCACGGCCACCCGGACCCGGCCACGCCGGCACCGCACCCGGTGTTTGAACATGTTCAATTCCATGCCTAGGATCAGCCCCCTCGCTGTCGCACGAAGGAGGGGGCATGCGCGACGAGCAGTGGTCCGCCGTGGGCGGGCTCCGGCACGGGGCGGCCCAACTGGTCCGGTTCGGCGTGGTCCAGGTCCGCGCCTGCGCCTTCGCCGGGGCGCTGCTGGCCGGGATCGGCGCCTCCCGGCTGCTGCCCCCGCTGCCCGTGGCGCGCTACGACCTGGTCCTGGTGTACGGCGTCCTGCTCACCCTCGTCGCCCGCCGGGTCGGCTGGGAGACCCGGCGGGACACCGCCGTGATCGCCGTCTGTCATGTGCTGGGCCTCCTGTTCGAGCTGGTCAAGGTGCGTCTGGGATCCTGGAGCTACCCGGAGGACGCCCTCACGAAGATCGCCGGGGTGCCGCTGTACGGCGGCTTCATGTACGCCGCGGTCGCCGGTTACGTCTGCCGGGCCCGACGGCTGATGCGACTGCGCTACACCCGCTACCGCGCCGCCGCCACGACACTGGTGGCCGCCGCCGTCTACCTCAACTTCTTCACCCACCACTGGATACCGGACCTGCGCTGGCCGCTCGCGGCGGCGATGACCGCCGCGACCGCCGGGACCTGGGTGGGCTTCAGCGTGGGCGCCCACCGCTACCGCATGCCACTCGCCGTCTCCTTCGTCCTGATCGGTTTCTTCCTGTGGATCGCCGAGAACGCCGCGACGTACGCGGGCGCCTGGAGCTACCCGCAGCAGCTCGGCGGCTGGCAGCCGGTGCCGCTGACCAAGTTCGGCGCCTGGTCCCTGCTGATCAGCGTGACCTTCGTACTCGTCGAGCGTCTCGGGGCCTCCCGGCCCGGACCGCCGCGCCGGGCGCCCCGGATCCGGGCGGTGGCCGCCGCCGCGGGTGTTCCCGGTGTCCGATTCCTTCAAGACCGGCTGACCGGCCGCCGCCTACGGTGACCGCATGACCGTACGATTCGCCGTGACCGGCCTGGTGGCCTCCGACCTGGCCGCCTCGCTCGCCTTCTACCGCCGCCTCGGACTGGTCTTCCCCGAAGGAGCCGAGGACCAGCCGCATGTCGAGGCCGCACTGCCGGGCGGGCTGGTGCTCGCCCTGGACACCGAGGAGACCATCCGCTCCTGCCTGCCCGACTGGCAGCCGCCCGCCGGCGGAGGACGGGTCTCGCTCGCCTTCCGCTGCGACTCCCCCGCCGAGGTCGACACCCGGTACGAGGAGCTGGTGGCCGCCGGCCACCACGGGGAACTGAAGCCCTGGGACGCCTTCTGGGGCCAGCGGTACGCCGTCCTGCACGACCCCGACGGCAACGAGGTCGCCCTCCTCGCCCCGCTACCCGTCCGAGGCGAGTAGCTCCCCGAGCGGCATCCCCGCCAGCTGCCGCAGCTCCCGCGCCAGATGGGGCTGGTCCGCATAGCCGGCGCGGACGGCCGTCTCCGCGTACGGCGTCCCGGAGCGGGCCAGGGTCAGCGCCCGCCGGAGACGCAGGATGCGGGCCAGGGTCTTCGGGCCGTAGCCGAACGCGGTCAGGCAGCGGCGGTGCAGGCGGCGCTCACCGAGGCCCAGTTCCGCGGCCGTCGCGGCCACCGGGCGGCCCTCGCCCAGGCACTCCACCAGCCGGCGCAGTACCGGGTCCGGGGGCCCGGCCTCCGCCGCCCGGTCGAGGGCGATGTCCTCCAGCGCGCCCACCGGGTCGGGAGCCGCCGCGATCCGGTCGCACAGCCTCCGGACCCGGGCCGCTGGCCAGAGGTCCGCCAACTCCACCCTGAGGTCACGCAGTTCGTGCGCCGGAACGCCGAGCAGCGCGGGCGCGGTCCCGGGGAGGAAACGGACGCCGGCCCAGGAACGGGCCGGGCCCTCGGGGGCGTAGGGGCGGGTGTCGGGCCCCGCGACCAGCAGTCGGCCCTCGCTCCAGAGCAGGTCCATGCAGCCGTCGGGCAGCACGGGCCGCACACCGGGGCCGGTCGGGGAGTTCGTCCACACGACGGCGCCGGCCAGCCGGGACGCCCGCTCCGCGTACACGGGACCCAGCGTACGTCGCCGACGGTGCCCCTGTGCGGCGTCCCCGCGCAGCCCGGTCGGCGCACCACGGACGGCGAGAACGCCCGGCGCGGCCGACGCCGGAGCCGTGGGCAGGACTGACGCCGGGGCTCGGGGCCAGTACCGAGGCCCGTTCCCGGGCCGGGGGGCCGACGGGGCCCGCCCGTGCCGAGGCTGAATCCGTCGCCGGGGCCGACGCCGCGGCCGGTGCCGATGCCGGTGGCGGGTCCGACGCCGGGGCTCCGGACAGTGGGAGGGCGTTCCCCGGCCCCGTCAGTCCCATGCGCTCCACCATGTCCGCTGCCTCCCCGCCGCTCCCTGAGCCGTGACGCCTGTGCCATCACGCTAGGCGCGGCACCGCGTCCGGCGGATCGGCGCAGGGGTGGAGCCCGGGGCGGACATCCCGGGGACAAGCACAGCCGCCTTCTCCACCGCGGGGTCGACGCCCGAGGCACCCAGGGTGGAGACGGAGACCGCCGCGAGGAACCGGAGACCGCCGGGAGGAGCCGGAGACCGCCGCGAGGAACCGGGACCGCCGCTCAGGAAGGGCTGTCGCTGCCGCCACGGCCATCATGGCCCCCGTGGCCGCCAAAGGCACCGTGGCCGCCGTGGTCACCGTATCCGCCGAAGCTCCCGTGGCCGCCACGGTCATCGTGTCCGCCGTACCCCCCGTGGCCGCCATCCTCACCGTGTCCGCCATGGCCTCCGTGCCCCCCGCCGCCCTTGTGGGCGTGGTGGGGGTTCTTCGCATGGGTGCGCAGGCGGGCCGTCACGTCCTCCGGGGGGAGGAAGCGGGACCAGCGCTCGGGGAACTCGGAGGGCATGTCCGGGTCGTCGGGATCGTCGGGGTCGGCCTCGCGGGCCGCCGCGGCGCGGGCGACGTACTCGGCGACCTGCGCGTGCCGCACCCGCTCGTTGGCCTCGCGCGCCGCGGCCGTGGCCGCGGCGGGCCAGACCCGGTCGATGGCCGCGTTCACCGCCGCGCCGACGAGCACCGCGAAGGCGGACACGCCGATCCACAGCAGCACGGCGACGGCGGCGGCGAGGGAGCCGTAGATGGTGGCGCCCTCGATGGAGTGCGTGAGGTAGATGCGCAGCAGGAAGCTGCCCAGCACCCACATGGCGAGGGCGACCAGGGCGCCCGGCACGTCCTCGATCCACGGGGAGCGGACCGGCACCGACACGTGGTACAGCGTCGTCAGGAAGACGATGGACAGGACGATCACGACCGGCCAGTACAGCACCTGGACGACCGTCTCCGACCAGGGCACGAACCGGACCACCGCGTCCGGCCCCGCCACCATCAGCGGCAGCGCCACCGAGCCGATCAGCAGGGCCACGATGAACAGCAGGAACGCCATGATCCGGGTCTTGACGATGCCCCGGACGCCGTCCAGGCCGTACATGACGGTGATGGTGTCGATGAAGACGTTCACGGCGCGCGAACCCGACCACAGGGCGAACAGGAAGCCGATGGAGATGACGTCGGGCCGGCCGCCCTTCATCACGTCGTCCAGGATCGGCTCGGCGATCTCCTTGACGCCCTTGTCGGAGAGCACCGTGCGGGACGCCTCCAGCAGGTTGGTCTCCAGGCTGTGGATGGTGTCGGCGCCGGTCCAGTCGTCGACGTAGCCGAGCAGTCCGATCAGGCTCAGCAACAGCGGCGGCACGGACAGCAGCGTGAAGAACGCCGCCTCGGCCGCCAGGCCCAGGATGCGGTACTCCATGCAGGAGTTGACGGTGTCCTTGAGCAACAGCCAGGCGGTCCTGCGCTTGGATACGTTCCGGTAGAGGGCTCTGGCCCGGTGGAGCCGACCGGCCGGCTGCTCGGGGATGTCACTTGCTGGCTGCACGTCCTAACGGTATCCGCCGCACGGGGCCGCCCTCACCTTCCGGGCCCGGTCGACGGTTCTCCGCCCCGGGTCGGCCGCGCTGTGCCACTCTGGAGGCCGTCACTGCCATCATCGCCGCCGTCCCGGGTAGGTTCCCAGTCATGGCAGGCACCTCCACCCACACCGTGACGAACCAGCCGCCCCCGCTGGTCGGCTACGACGTCTTCGCCGCCGACCGGGCCCTCGTGGAGGCCGTCGACCGGTACACCGGCCCGGACGTCCTGGACGAGGTGCGCGGCGAGCTGTCGGCGCTCGGCCGGGCCGCCGGATCGGCACAGCTGCAGGAGTGGGCGGTACAGGCGAACGACTGCCCGCCCCGGTTGCGCAGCCACGACCGGTACGGCCACCGGACCGACGAGGTCGAGTTCCACCCCGCCTGGCACCGGCTGCTCGGCAAGGGCGTCTCGGCCGGCCTGACCGGCGCCTGGACGCGGCCCTCCGGGCACGTGCGCCGGGCGGCCGGGTTCCTGGTCTGGGCGCAGGTCGAGGCGGGCACCTGCTGCCCGCTGTCGATGACGCACGCGGCCGTGCCCGCACTGCGCGCCGACCCGGAGCTGGCCGCCGAGTGGGAGCCCCGGCTGACGTCCACGGTCTACGACCGGGAGCTGCGGCCCGCCGGCCAGAAGCCCGGCGCGCTGTTCGGGATGGGCATGACCGAGAAACAGGGCGGCAGCGACGTCCGCGCGAACACCACCGGCGCACGGCCCCTCGCGGAATCCGGGACGTACGCGCTCACCGGGCACAAGTGGTTCTGCTCGGCGCCCATGTCGGACGCCTTCCTGGTGCTCGCGCAGGCGCCGGACGGGCTCACCTGCTTCCTGGTCCCGCGGGTCCTGCCCGACGGCGGCCGCAACACCTTCCTGATCCAGCGGCTGAAGGACAAACTGGGCAACCGTGCGAACGCCTCGGCCGAGGTGGAGTTCGACGGCACCTGGGCGCGCCGGGTCGGTGAGGAGGGGCACGGGGTGCGCACGATCATCGGGATGGTCGCCGCGACCCGGCTGGACTGCGCGCTCGGCTCGGCGGGCCTGATGCGACAGGCGGTGGCGCAGGCCGTGCACCACTGCACGTACCGGGAGGCCTTCGGCGGGAAGCTGGTCGACAAGCCGCTGATGCGCAACGTCCTCGCCGACCTCGCGCTGGAGTCCGAGGCGGCGACCGCGCTCGCGCTGCGGCTGGCCGCCGCGTACGACGACGGGGGCGAGCAGGAGCGGGCGTTCCTGCGGCTCGCGGTGCCCGCCGCCAAGTACTGGATCACCAAGCGCTGTGCCCCGGTGGCCGTGGAGGCCGCCGAGTGCCTGGGCGGCAACGGGTACGTGGAGGACTCCGGCCTGCCCCGGCTGGTGCGGGAGTCGCCGCTGAACTCCATCTGGGAGGGTGCCGGGAACGTACAGGCGCTGGACGTGCTGCGGGCCCTGCAGCGGGAACCGGGTGCGCTGGACGCCTGCCTCACCGAGATCGGCCGGGCCCACGGCGCCGACCACCGGCTGGACCGTGCGGTGAAGGACCTGTTCACCGAACTCGCCGACCTGGAGGGCATCGAGGGCCGGGCCCGGCGTCTGGTGGAGCGGCTGGCCCTCGCCCTCCAGGGCTCCCTCCTGGTACGGCACGCGCCCCCGGAGGTCGCCGACGCCTTCTGCGCCTCCCGCCTGGGCGGCGATCACGGAGCGTCGTTCGGCACACTGCCGGCGGGGCTGGACCTGGAGTCGGTGGTGGGCCGGGCAAGGCCGGTCTGACCGCCCTCGGGCACCCGCGCACTCCTGGGCGCACGCCCCGGCCCCGCACTCCGGGCCGCACGCCCGGGCCGCGCACCCGACGGTTCCCCGGAGGGAGGGGGTGATGCTGCGCCGACACGGCACCACCCCCCACCGCCTGGGTCAAGTCTCAGCCACCCCGCGGCGGTCCACCAGGGTTGCAGGGGGTTGCAACTTATGGGGGCACGTGCGCGGAGTCTGTGCCTCCGCCATGTCCGGAGCGGCAGTATGAGGGGCACAGCCGGACCGGATTCCGCCGCCCGGACGGCTTGACAAGTGTGTTCGACGCCCTTTCCGGGAGGACCGCAGTGGGGAACCCGCCGATGAACGTGGCGCGCCTGGCCGCCCTGGACGCGGCACAGGCGGCGCGGTTGCTGAGCGAAATGCGCGAGGCCGCACTCTCCGGACGACGTGCGCGGATCGCGCCCCGGCCGGTGATCGAGCAGTCGTGGGGGCGGGTGCTGCGCAGCGGCGTCGACCCGGAACGCGACGTCCGCTCGGGGTTGTTGCCGTCCGAGGAGGTGCGGCGCAGGCGGGAGGAGTCGCCGCTGCGGCACGTCCTGCCGGTGCTGCGGGAGGGTCTGCTTTCGGTCGCGGACGTCGCCCAGCACATCATGGTCGTGGCGGACGCCGACGGGCGCGTGCTGTGGCGGGAGGGGGCGGCCGCGGTGCTGCGCAAGGCCGACGGGCTCGGTTTTGAACTCGGCGCGGACTGGCGGGAAGACGTCGTCGGCACCAACGGGGTGGGCACCCCGGCGGTGGTGCGGCGGCCGGTCCAGGTGTTCGCCGGCGAGCACTTCGTACGGTCGCAGACCGCCTGGACGTGTACGGGGGCGCCGATCACCGATCCGCGGGACGGCCGGCTGCTCGGTGTGGTGGATCTCAGCGGTCCGCTGGAGAGCATGCACCCGGCCACCCTGGCCTGGGTGGACTCGGTGGCCAAGCTGGCCGAGGCCCGGCTGCGCGAGCTGCACCTGGCCTCGCTGGAGCGGCTGCGGGCGGTGGCGGCGCCGGTGCTGGCCCGGCTGGCCGGGCGGGCGCTGGTGGTGGACCGGGACGGCTGGTCGGCGGCCGTGACCGGAATGCCGTACGTACGCAGGGTGACGCTGCCGAAGTCCCTGGCCCCGGGCCGCCGGTGGCTGCCCTCGCTCGGGTCGTGCGCGGTGGAGCCGCTGGCCGGCGGCTGGTTGCTGCGGGCGGAGGACGAGCCGCGGGCGGGTACCGTCCGCCGGGTCGTGCTGGACCTCGCCCGGCCGGGGCGCTGCACGGTGGCGGTCGAGGAGTCGGAGGTCTCCTGGTCCCGGGAACTGAGCCCGCGCCACGCGGAGTTGCTGTTCCTGCTCGCCGAGCACCGCGCCGGGCGCGGGGCTGCGGAGCTGGCCGAGGACCTGTTCGGTGATCCATCCCGGACCGTCACCGTACGGGCGGAAATGTCCAGGATCCGGCGGTATCTGGGGGAGCTCCTCCAGCATCGGCCGTATCGTTTCAGCGAGGATGCGGAAGTCGCGATTGTTCTCCCGGACGATCCACGTGACCTGCTCATGCAGTCGACGGCACCGGCGGTGGCCCGGAAACGGAATGCGGAGAACGGCGGCCGGCGCGGGTAGCCGCCGAGCGGGCCGGCACGGCCCCGCCCGCGCGTCTTCCGCCCATCTGCGGGGTCTTGGCCCTGCCCGGCCCGTTCCTGCCGTAGCATCCGGTACGGGCCCCCCACCTGCTCCTCGCGTCAACGTACGGATCACGAGGCGCAGTTGGCCCGCCGTCTGGAGGAGAGATGAAGCATCGCGGCAGACACCGCAGGCGCAGGCGGGGCGCGGCACTGCGCGCCGTCCTGACCGGTACCGCGCTGGCGCTCACCGCCGCCGCCACGCTGATCAGCGTCTCCCAGGCCGACGTCACCGAGAACCCGGGCGCGCTGAAGCCGCTGACCTCCCCGGCCGACACCGGTCCCCTCCGACTCCAGGAACACCTGGTGCCGGCCCGCGCGCTGGACCGGCTCACCGCCGCGATGGGCCGCCCGGTCGGTGTGGACGCCGTCCTGCGGAGCTCCGACCGCGGCCTGCGCGAGGCCGCCGACTGCTCCTCGGGCGACCGCGCCTCCCTGCCCGTCGCACCGGCCGCCGCCCGCGCCTACTGCTGGGACCCGGCCGACACCTCCGGTGACGCCTGGCGGCCGGCCTCGGTGACCACCTCCGGGGCCGCCGGCCACGACGGCGTCCGGGACACCCACCGCGTCCTCCTCGCCGGCTGGACCCACAGCACCACCGCCGGCCGCCCCGCCGAGCGCGGCCTCGCCCGGGTCGCCTTCGTCGACGCCGGCGACCCCGGGCACCTCGCCTACCGCTGGG
Source organism: Streptomyces sp. NPDC107654 (assembly GCF_055639035.1). Classification (NCBI taxonomy): domain Bacteria; kingdom Bacillati; phylum Actinomycetota; class Actinomycetes; order Kitasatosporales; family Streptomycetaceae; genus Streptomyces; species Streptomyces sp. NPDC107654. The sequence goes on along the minus strand of NZ_JBVKBI010000014.1, from coordinate 91,547 downwards.
TGCTGCTGGTGGTACCGGTCGACGGCGGCCGGGACTACCGGGGCCTGGCCTCCGGCGTCTCGGGCATGGTCTGGTACGAGGACAAGCTGCTGGTCACCACCACGGCGGGCGGCGCCGACGCGCTCTACGTCTACGACCTCGACCGCATCCAGCGCACCACGGTCGACGGACCCGCGATCGGACGGGTGCCCGGCGGCTGGTCCGCGGACGGCTACCGCTACGTACTGCCCGCCGTCGGCTCGTACCGCTATACGGACGGCCGCTGCACCCCCGCCGGCCCGCCCTGCCCCGGGGCGCTCGCCCTCGACCGCGGCACGGCGCCCGACAGCCTGGTCGCCGCGGAGTGGACCGAGCCCGGCGCCGACCGGCACGCCCGGCTGTGGAGGTACGCGTTCAGCGCCGATCCGGCGCGCCCGGGGTTGCTCGCCACCGACGCCCGGGGACGGGTGGACGCGGTGGAGGCGTTCCGGACCCGGGCGGGCGGCATCCGGGGCGTGCTGTCGCACCGGCCGGCCGGGGCGGACCGGGCGTCCTGGTATGTGGGACGGCTGCCCGAGTCGCGGGACGGACACGGCGGGCTGTGGCGACAGGACACCGGGGGAGCCCGGCCGGCCCGGTGCGGCGCCGACGCCTCGGACCGCTGCTGGGCGCGGGAGGCGGGTTCCCTCTCCTCCTGGCCGGCGACCGGCGAGGTGTGGTCGCTGTCCGACCGGATGCTCTTCGCACTGCCGCTGGCCGACCTCGACCGCTCCCTGGACTGACCACGCGCGCCCGGACCGAAGCGCGGCGGGCCCGGGTCTCGTCGCGGGAGGCTCAGGCCGCCCGGTCCCCGCCCCCGGGAGCCGATCGACAGACCGGCCCGCGGGATGGTTCCCTGGCCGCATGAGCAGCGTCCCTGTCACCACCTGGTCCCTGGAGCAGACCTCCCCGGCCGACCTCCTGCCCGCCGCCGCGCCCGACGGCGAGGTCCGCATCGTCCGCGCCGAGGTGCCCTCCCCCGAGTTCAGCCGGTTCCTGTACGCCTCGGTCGGCGGCGACATCCGCTGGACCGACCGGCTGGGCTGGACGTACGCGCGGTGGCAGGAGTACCTGGAGCGGCCCGGTGTGGAGACCTGGGTGGCCTACGACCGCGGCACCCCGGCCGGCTACGTCGAGTTGGAGCCGCAGGACGAGGGGGTGGTCGAGATCGTCTACTTCGGGCTGATCCCCGCCTTCCGCGGCGGGCGCATCGGCGGTCATCTGCTGGCGCAGGGCACGGCCCGCGCCTGGGACCTGGCCGAGCGGTGGCCGGGGCGGACGCCGACCAAGCGGGTGTGGCTGCACACGTGCAGCAAGGACGGCGAGTTCGCGATGGACAACTACCAGCGGCGCGGCTTCAAGCTGTTCGACACCAAGGTGGAGCCGGAGCCGGACGTGGCCACGCCGGGGCCGTGGCCCGGTGCATACCCCGTCTGACCTGCCGGGACAAGCCTTCCGGCAGCGCATGTGAGCGACGACACCCTTGTCCCATTCTTCGGGACAAGGGTGTCCGCATGATGGACGAAGCTGGACTGTGTCCAGATCGCCGTGACACGCTGCCGTCATGCCTGGAACTGGAATTGCCTTGGTGAGTCGGCGGCACGTCGACCTCGGCCGCATGTCCAGCGCCATTTGTCCGGCGAGCTGACGCACCAGCACCGCCGCGAACCCCGCATTCCCCTTTCCTTGCGCAAGGACGCGCACGCCTGCCCGCGTGCGCGCGTCCGTGCAGGTCAGACCTGACTCCCACCGGTCCGAAGGACGTAGAACCATGGCCGCCACCCCACAGAATCCCGCCGCCTCCGCGCCGCGCCGCAAGGTGAGCCGTCACCGCGGCGAGGGCCAGTGGGCCGCCGGCCACTTCACGCCCCTCAACGGCAACGAGCAGTTCAAGAAGGACGACGACGGTCTCAATGTGCGGACACGTATTGAGACGATCTACTCCAAGCGGGGCTTCGACTCGATCGACCCCAACGACCTGCGCGGTCGGATGCGCTGGTGGGGGCTGTACACCCAGCGCAAGCCCGGGATCGACGGCGGCAAGACCGCGATCCTGGAGCCCGAGGAGCTGGACGACAGCTACTTCATGCTGCGCGTCCGGATCGACGGTGGGGCCCTGACGACGCGGCAGCTGCGGGTGATCGGTGAGATCTCGCAGGAGTTCGCGCGCGGCACGGCGGACATCACCGACCGGCAGAACGTCCAGTACCACTGGATCCGGATCGAGGACGTGCCCGAGATCTGGGACCGGCTGGAGGGTGTCGGCCTGTCCACGGTGACCGCCTGCGGTGACACCCCGCGCGTGATGATCGGCTCCCCGGTTGCGGGCATCGCCGAGGACGAGATCATCGACGCCACGCCGGCGCTGGAGGAGATGAAGCGCCGGGTCCTGAACAACAAGGCGTACTCGAACCTCCCCCGGAAGTTCAAGACGGCCATCTCGGGTTCGCCGCTGCTGGACGTCGTGCACGAGATCAACGACGTCGCGTTCGTCGGCGTGCGCCACCCCGAGCACGGGCCGGGTTTCGACGTGTGGGTGGGCGGCGGCCTGTCCACCAACCCCAAGCTGGGCGTGCGGCTCGGCGCGTGGGTGCCGATCGACGAGGTCCCCGACGTCTACGAGGGCGTCGTCTCGATCTTCCGTGACTACGGCTACCGCCGGCTGCGCAACCGCGCCCGGCTGAAGTTCCTCGTCGCGGACTGGGGCGCGGAGAAGTTCCGGCAGGTGCTGGAGGACGAGTACCTGCGGCGCGGGCTGGTCGACGGGCCCGCCCCGGAGCAGCCGGTACAGCAGTGGCGCGACCACATCGGTGTGCACCGGCAGAAGGACGGCCGGTTCTACGTCGGGTTCGCCCCGCGCGTCGGACGGGTCGACGGGGCGACGCTGACGAAGGTCGCCGACCTCGCCGAGGCGCACGGCTCGGGCCGGGTCCGCACCACCGTCGAGCAAAAGATGATCATTCTCGACGTCGAGCAGGACCAGGTCGACTCGCTGGTGGAGGGCCTGGAGGCGCTGGACCTCACCGCCCGGCCGTCCTCCTTCCGGCGCGGCACCATGGCCTGCACCGGCATCGAGTTCTGCAAGCTCGCCATCGTGGAGACCAAGCAGCGCGGTTCGCAGCTGATCGACGAACTGGAGCGGCGCCTGCCGGACTTCGACGAGCCGATCACCATCAACCTCAACGGCTGCCCGAACGCCTGCGCCCGTATCCAGGTCGCGGACATCGGTCTCAAGGGCCAGCTGGTCCTCGACGACCAGGGCCGGCAGGTCGAGGGCTACCAGGTGCACCTCGGCGGCGCGCTCGGCCTGGAGCCCGGCTTCGGCCGCAAGGTGCGCGGTCTGAAGGTGACATCGGAGGAACTGCCCGACTACATCGAGCGGGTGCTGAAGCGGTTCCAGGAGGAGCGCGAGGACGGCGAACGGTTCGCGACCTGGGCCTCCCGGGCCTCCGAGGAGGCCTTGTCATGAGCGAGCGCGCCGCACCTTTCCACTGCCCCTACTGCGGCGACGAGGACCTGCGTCCGAGCGACGAGGGCCACGGCGCCTGGGAATGCGGGGCGTGCAACCGCGCATTCCGGCTGAAGTTCCTCGGGCTGCTGGCCCGGGGCCTTCGGCGAGCCGACGACGGAGGGGACGACCGGATATGACGACCGCTCAGGAAGAGCGAACGACCGACGAGTTGAAGGCGCTCGCCGAACAGGCGGGCCGTGACCTGGAGGACGCGTCCGCGCTGGAGATCCTCCAGTGGGCCGTGGACACCTTCGGCGCGAGGTTCTGCGTCACCTCCTCCATGGAGGACGCCGTGGTCGCCCACCTCGCCTCGCGCGTGCTGAAGGGCGTCGACGTCGTGTTCCTCGACACCGGCTACCACTTCCCGGAGACCATCGGCACCCGGGACGCCGTGGAGGCCGTGATGGACGTCAACGTCATCACCCTCACCCCCCGGCAGACGGTCGCCGAGCAGGACGCGGAGTACGGCCCGAAGCTGCACGACCGCGACCCCGACCTGTGCTGCGCGCTGCGCAAGGTGCGGCCCCTGGAAGAGGGACTGAAGGGCTACCAGGCGTGGGCGACGGGCCTGCGCCGCGACGAGTCCCCGACCCGGGCGAACACCCCGGTCGTCGGCTGGGACGAGAAGCGGCGGAAGGTCAAGATCTCGCCGATCGCCCGCTGGACCCAGGACGACGTGGACGCGTACGTCACCGAACACGGCGTGCTCACCAACCCCTTGCTGATGGACGGCTACGCCTCCGTCGGCTGCGCCCCCTGCACCCGCCGGGTCCTGGAGGGCGAGGACGCGCGGGCCGGCCGCTGGGCGGGCCGCGCCAAGACCGAGTGCGGGCTGCACGGATGACGGCGCACACAGCGACGCGCACGTCGTCCGCAGCCGCCGCCACCGCTGCGGCGGACACGACCACTGCGATTCAGGAGAACCACGTGACGACCGGAGCCACCGTCTGGCTCACGGGTCTGCCGAGCGCCGGCAAGACCACCATCGCCCACGAGCTGGCGGCCCGGCTGCGCGGCGAGGGCCACCGGGTCGAGGTGCTCGACGGCGACGAGATCCGCGAGTTCATCTCGGCGGGCCTCGGCTTCTCCCGGGAGGACCGGCACACCAACGTGCAGCGCATCGGCTTCGTCGCCGAGCTGCTCGCCCGCAACGGCGTCAAGGCGCTGGTGCCGGTGATCGCTCCGTACGCGGACAGCCGGGACGCGGTACGGAAGCGGCACGAGGAGAACGGGACGCCGTACCTGGAGATCCATGTGGCGACCCCGGTCGAGGTGTGCAGCGTGCGGGACGTGAAGGGCCTGTACGCCAAGCAGGCCGCGGGCGAGCTGTCCGGGCTCACCGGCGTGGACGACCCGTACGAGGAGCCGGAGACGCCCGACCTGCGGATCGAGTCGCAGCACCAGACGGTGCAGGAGTCCGCCGCGTCGGTGTACGCGCTGCTGAGCGAGAGGGGACTGGCATGACCACGGTCGCCAAGGTGGAAGAAGGCACGGACAGCCCGTACGCCCTGTCGCACCTGGACGCTCTGGAGTCCGAGGCGGTGCACATCTTCCGTGAGGTGGCGGGCGAGTTCGAGAACCCGGTGATCCTGTTCTCCGGCGGCAAGGACTCCATCGTCATGCTGCACCTCGCGCTGAAGGCGTTCGCGCCCGCGCCGGTGCCGTTCTCCCTGCTGCATGTGGACACGGGACACAACTTCCCGGAAGTTCTTGAGTACCGGGACCGTGTGGTGGCCGCACATGGGCTGCGCCTCCATGTGGCCTCCGTCCAGGACTACATCGACCGCGGTGTGCTCAAGGAACGCCCCGACGGCACCCGTAACCCGCTCCAGACGCTCCCTCTCACCGAGAAGATCCAGTCGGAGAAGTTCGACGCGGTCTTCGGCGGCGGACGGCGGGACGAGGAGAAGGCCCGCGCCAAGGAGCGCGTCTTCTCGCTGCGCGACGAGTTCTCCCAGTGGGACCCGCGCCGCCAGCGCCCCGAGCTGTGGAACCTGTACAACGGCCGGCACGCCCCCGGCGAACACGTCCGGGTCTTCCCCCTCAGCAACTGGACCGAGCTGGACGTCTGGCAGTACATCGCCCGCGAGGGCATCGAGCTGCCGCAGATCTACTTCGCGCACGAGCGCGCGGTGTTCCAGCGGGGCGGCATGTGGCTGACCGCGGGCGAGTGGGGCGGCCCGAAGGACGGCGAGACCGTCGAGAAGCGGCAGGTGCGCTACCGCACCGTCGGTGACATGTCCTGCACCGGCGCCGTCGACTCCGACGCGACCACGCTGGACGCCGTCATCGCCGAGATCGCCGCGTCCCGGCTGACCGAGCGGGGCGCGACCCGCGCCGACGACAGGATGTCCGAGGCCGCGATGGAAGACCGCAAGCGCGAGGGGTACTTCTAAGCATGAGCACGACCACGACCGAGGCGCTCTCGGCCACCACGCTGCTGCGGTTCGCCACCGCCGGCTCCGTCGACGACGGCAAGTCCACCCTCGTCGGACGGCTGCTGCACGACTCCAAGTCGGTCCTCGCCGACCAGCTGGAGGCCGTGGAACGGGCCTCCGCGAGCCGCGGCCAGGAGGGACCGGACCTCGCGCTGCTCACCGACGGCCTGCGCGCCGAACGGGAGCAGGGCATCACCATCGACGTGGCCTACCGCTACTTCGCCACGCCCCGCCGCCGGTTCATCCTCGCCGACACCCCCGGCCATGTGCAGTACACGCGCAACATGGTCACCGGTGCGTCGACGGCCGAGCTGACCGTGATCCTGGTCGACGCCCGCAACGGCGTGGTCGAGCAGACCCGCCGGCACGCGGCCATCGCCGCCCTGCTCCGCGTCCCGCACGTCGTCCTCGCCGTCAACAAGATGGACCTCGTCGGGTACGAGGAGAAGGTCTTCGCCGCCATCGCCGAGGAGTTCACGGCGTACGCGACCGAGCTGGGCGTCCCCGAGGTCACCGCGATCCCGATCTCGGCGCTGGCCGGCGACAACGTGGTGGAGCCGTCCGCGAACATGGACTGGTACGGCGGCCCGACCGTGCTGGAACACCTGGAGACCGTTCCGGTCAGCCACGACCTGGCGCACTGCCACGCGCGGCTGCCCGTGCAGTACGTGATCCGGCCGCGGACCGCAGAGCACCCCGACTACCGGGGCTACGCGGGCCAGATCGCGGCCGGTACCTTCCGGGTGGGCGAGCCGGTCACCGTCCTGCCGTCCGGCCGCACCTCGACGATCTCCGGCATCGACCTGCTCGGCGAGCCGGTCGACGCCGCCTGGACGACGCAGTCGGTGACGGTGCTGCTCGCGGACGACATCGACGTCTCGCGCGGCGACCTGATCGTGCCGACGAAGGACGCGCCGGCCACCACGCAGGACGTGGAGGCGACCGTGTGCCATGTCGCCGACGCCCCGCTGACCGTCGGCCACCGGGTGCTGCTCAAGCACGGCACGCGCACGGTCAAGGCGATCGTGAGGGACATCCCGTCCCGGCTGACGCTGGACGACCTGTCCCTGCACCCGCACCCCGGACAGCTCGTCGCCAACGACATCGGCCGGGTAAAGATCCGTACCGCCGAGCCGCTGCCGGTCGACTCCTACGCCGACTCGCGCCGCACGGGCTCGTTCATCCTGATCGACCCGAACGACGGCACCACGCTCACCGCGGGCATGGTCGGCGAGTCGTTCGCGTCCCCGGAGCCGGTCAAGGACGAGGCCGACGACGACGGCTGGGACTTCTGAGCATGACATCCCCCGACGTCTACTCGACGTTCGCGAAGGAGGGCGGCCGTGTCGGCAGCGGCGCCCTCGGCAGCGGGCAGGGCGGGGTCGCGCGATGTGCGTGCTGACGTACGCGCACCGCTCGCGCGCCCACTCCCCCCACCCGACGTCCCGGATGCGACGAAGACCTTTGCCGAACTCCCGGCCACGACCTGAGAGACCGTGACCGCCGGGCCAACGAGAGGAAAGCCTCCCGTGCCTGCCATCCGCTCCACCTTCCTGCGCCGCGGCACAGCCGCGCTCGCCGCACTCCCCCTCTTGGCCCTCGCAGCCTGCGGTTACGGGTCCGAGTCCCAGGACGACAACTCCGCCAAGGTCGCCGCCGGCGCCGAGAAGACCGACGGGCTGGACTCCGTCAGGATCGGTTACTTCGGCAACCTCACCCACGGGACCGCGCTGGTCGGCGTGCAGAAGGGTTTCTTCCAGAAGGAGCTGGGCGCGACCGAGGTCAAGCCCGCCGTCTTCAACGCCGGCCCGTCCGAGATCGAGGCCCTCAACTCCGGCTCCATCGACATCGGCTGGATCGGCCCGTCCCCGGCGGTCAACGGCTACACCAAGTCGAACGGCAAGAGCCTGAAGATCATCGGTGGTTCGGCCTCCGGCGGTGTGAAGCTGGTGGTGAACCCGGACAGGATCGCGTCCCTGAAGGACGTCAAGGGCAAGAAGATCGCCACCCCGCAGCTGGGCAACACGCAGGACGTGGCGTTCCTCAACTGGGCCGCCGAGCAGGGCTGGAAGGTCGACGCGCAGAGCGGCAGGGGTGACGTCACCGTCGTCCGCACCGACAACAAGATCACCCCGGACGCCTACCGGTCCGGTTCGGTCGACGGTGCCTGGGTGCCGGAGCCGACCGCGTCGAAGCTGGTCGCCGAGGGCGGCAAGGTGCTGCTGGACGAGTCGGACCTGTGGCCGGACAAGAAGTTCGTCATCACCAACATCATCGTGCGGCAGGGCTTCCTCAAGGAGCACCCGAAGGCGGTCGAGGCCGTGCTGAAGGCGGCCGTCGAGACCAACAAGTGGATCAACGCCCACCCGGACCGGGCGAAGGCCGCCGCGAACCAGCAGCTGGAGACCGACTCCGGCAAGGCGCTGCCGGCGAACGTGCTGGACCCGGCGTGGAAGTCCATCCGGTTCACCGACGACCCGCTGGCCGCCACCCTCGACACCGAGGCCCGGCACGCGGTCAAGGCGGGACTGCTGGACAAGCCGAACCTCAAGGGGATCTACGACCTCACGATCCTCAACCAGGTCCTCAGGGCCGAGGGCGCGAGCCCGGTCGACGACGCCGGCCTCGGCTCCAGCTGACGCCGCTCCCCGATGAGTCCCCAGGAGGTGACGACCATGGCCACGACCCTCGCCAAGGCCGACGAGACCGTCGACTTCGCGGCACGCCTCGACCACGTCTCGAAGTCCTTCACCGGACCGGGCGGGCAGCAGCTCGTCCTGGACGACATCAGCATCGATGTCGCGCCGGGCGAGTTCGTCACCCTCCTGGGGGCCTCGGGCTGCGGCAAGTCCACGCTGCTGAACCTGGTGGCCGGACTGGACCGGCCGACCGCCGGGTCCATCACCACGGACGGCCGGCCCGCCCTGATGTTCCAGGAGCACGCGCTGTTCCCATGGCTGACCGCGGGCAAGAACATCGAACTCGCCCTGAAACTGCGGGGCGTGCCCAAGCCGCTGCGCCGCGACAAGGCGGAGGAACTGCTCGAACTGGTCCGGCTGAAGGGCGCGTACGGCAAGCGCGTGCACGAACTGTCCGGCGGTATGCGCCAGCGCGTGGCGATGGCCCGCGCGCTCGCGCAGGAGAGCAATCTGCTGCTGATGGACGAGCCGTTCGCCGCGCTCGACGCCATCACCCGGGACGTGCTGCACGACGAGCTGACCCGCATCTGGGCGGAGACCGGCGTGTCCGTGCTGTTCGTGACGCACAACGTGCGCGAGGCCGTACGGCTCGCGCAGCGCGTGGTGCTGCTGTCCTCCCGTCCGGGGCGGATCGCACGCGAGTGGGAGGTCGACATCCCGCAGCCGCGTCGTATCGAGGACGCGCCGGTGGCCGAACTGTCCCTTGAGATCACCGAAGTACTGCGTGGGGAGATCCGCCGTCATGGTCAGCACTGAGACGACTCCGGTCCAGGACGCCGGGAGCGTCGAGGCGGGCCTGGACGCGCTGGAGACCACGGCCACCGGCCGTCCGACCCTCCGGCAGACCTTCGTCAACAAGATCCTGCCGCCGGTCATCGCCATCGCGGTGGTGCTCGTGGCCTGGTACATCCTCTACCCGGTCGTCGACGATCCGACGAAGCTGCCGTCGCCGGGCGCCGTGGCCGGCGCCTTCCAGGACGCCTGGCTCAAGGGCGACCTGCTCGGCTACATCTGGACCAGCGTCTCGCGCGGTCTGCTGGGTTTCGTCTTCGCGCTGCTCATCGGCACCCCGCTGGGTCTGGTGGTGGCCCGGGTGAGGTTCGTGCGCGCGGCCATCGGGCCGATCCTGTCCGGCCTGCAGTCGCTGCCGTCGGTGGCGTGGGTGCCGCCGGCCGTGATCTGGCTCGGCCTGAACAACTCCATGATGTACGCGGTGATCCTGCTCGGTGCCGTCCCGTCCATCGCCAACGGCCTGGTGTCCGGTGTCGACCAGGTGCCGCCGCTGTTCCTGCGGGCGGGCCGCACGCTGGGCGCGACGGGCGTGAGGGGCGTCTGGCACATCACGCTGCCGGCCGCGCTGCCCGGTTACGTGGCCGGTCTCAAGCAGGGCTGGGCCTTCTCCTGGCGTTCGCTGATGGCCGCCGAGATCATCGCGAGCTTCCCCGACCTGGGCGTGGGCCTCGGCCAGTTGCTGGAGAACGCCCGTACGGCCAGCGACATGGCCATGGTGTTCGAGGCGATCCTGCTCATCCTGTTCGTCGGCATCGCGATCGACCTGCTGATCTTCAGCCCGCTGGAGCGGTGGGTGCTGCGCAGCCGCGGCCTGCTGGTGAAGGGCTGACCATGCGCGACAGGCCCGTTCTCCTCGTCATCGCCCACGGCAGCCGCGACCCGCGACACGCGGCGACCGTGCACGCCCTGGTGGAGCGGGTACGGTCGCTGCGGCCGGGCCTGCGCGTGGAGACCGGGTTCCTGGACTTCAACGTCCCGTCCGTGCACGGGGTGCTGGAGTCGCTGGCGGCGGAGGGGGTGCGGGAGGTCGTCGCCCTGCCGCTGCTGCTGACCCGTGCCTTCCATGCCAAGGCCGACATCCCGGCCGTGCTGCGGGAGGCGCCGGCGCGGCTGCGGATCCGGCAGGCGGAGGTCCTCGGACCGTCCCCGCTGCTGCTGTCCGCGCTGGAACGGCGCCTGTACGAGGCGGGCCTGACGCCCGCCGACAAGTCCTCGACCGGGGTCGTGCTGGCCTCGGCGGGGTCCTCCGACCCGGAGGCGATCGCAGTGATCGCCGACATCGCGCGGGAGTGGTGGCACACCGGTTGGTGCGCCGTGCGGCCTGCGTTCGCCTCCGCATCCCTTCCCCGCACCGAGGACGCGGTGGCCGAGCTGCGCGCCCTCGGCTGCGGCCGGGTCGCCGTCGCGCCGTACGTCCTGGCCCCCGGTTTCCTGCCGGACCGCATCGCGCGGGGCGCGGCCGGCGCGGACGTCCTGGCCGACGTCCTGGGGGCGGCGCCGGAGGTGGCCCGGGTGCTGCTGGCACGGTACGACGCGGCCAGGCGGCCGGCTCTGGCGGCACTCGGCGCGTGAGCGCCGTGCGGCCTCTGCGGCGTCTGCGGCGTTGACGGCTGCGCGGCCCCGGCGACGTTGTCCGGCTGCGGGTCCGTTGTGGCCTGTCGCGCGGATCCCCGCGCTCCTCCGGGGCGCCGCGGTGCTGTCGGCCGTGCGCGGTCCGCGCGGTGGTGCGGGAGGGGTGGTTGCCGTGAGCCGGAGCCCCGTGGCGGCGGGGCCCCGGCCGCTCACAGGCCGAGGGCGGTGAACATCTGCTGCGTGCAGGCGAGGCTGCCGGTGCCGGCCGAAGCCGCGATGGCGATCGTCTCCAGCGCCGAGCGGATCCGGCCCCGGTTCGGGGGCAGACCGTCGTCGGCGGACTCCTGGAACTGCGCCTGGATGATCTCGCCTTGGGGGACCAGTTCCGGGTACTCCGCGTGGAGCGACTCGATGAGCCGCTCGGTGAGGTTCATCATGGTCGGCAGGTCGGGGCGGGCGTAGTCGGTCTGGATCTGCCCGTGGTCGCCGAAGTCGGCCGGGCCGTTGACGTTGCCGAAGTGGTAGGTGCTCATGTCCTGTTCCTCGCTTACGCTCCGGCGGCTCGGTTCCGGGCCGGAGGAGCCGTCGGGTGGAGGGGGTTACGGCGTCGGCGCGGGCTGACCGGGTCCCCCGGGCCCGTGCTGTCCTCCCGGGACGGCCGTCCCGTGCGCGCCGAAGTTGCCGGGGCCGCTGACGTTACCGATGTCGTGGGTCCGTATGTCGGTGCTCCGCACGGCCTTGCGCGGGCCCGTGTGCCGGGCGGCGTGGAGAGGGTTTCCGCCGGCGGGGGCGTCGGCGGGTCTGGTGGTGTCGACGGACTGCCAGAGGACTCTCCGGGTCTTGTCGCCGCTGCCGGTGGGCGGTTGGGGGCGGACGGCCGGTACGGCCTCGGCCTCGGGTCCGCCGGGGGTGCCGTCGGTTCGGGTCTCCCGGTGGAGAGGCACGCGGTGGGTGCCGTGCCGCGGCACAGGGCCACGGTGTGGCGGGCCGGGATCCGCGCGACCGTGCGGGCGCCGAGTGGGCCGAAAATCGCCACCCGTCCGAGTGACGGGTGCGCGTTGACCCGTCCCCGGTGCGCGACGGGGGGCGTGACGGGTACGGCCGCCGGGCGACGGCAGGCGTCGACGGCGAGGCCCGGCCCCAGGGCGTTCGGCCGGTTCCCGGTGAACACCCGGTCGGCGTACCGGGCGAAGCCGCCGTCGAGGCGCAGCGAGGCGCTCGGACGCCGGGCCGCCCCGGGCTCGCTGTACTGCGGCACCGACGGCCATGGTCTGCCGGTCACACTCATCCGTCCGTCCCCTTCAGGCGTTCCGCGCGTTTCACCCTAGGGACGGCGCCGCGACCGTGTCGCGGGGTTCGGTGAGGAGCGGTACCGGCAGGCGGGAATGTGGTAACGGCCGCCGCGGTCCGGCGCTCCCCTGTGACGTCGGACCGAGGCGGCTCTTCGTTCTGCGCCGGTCGGGGCTGCCGTGTCACACGTGCGCTGCGGTCGGTCCGCCGGAGCGGCGTTTATCGGCCAACTCTGCTTCGGGTCGGTCGGCGAGGGGCGCCCGCGTGTGAAGCGCCCGGGGTGGCGGGTGACGGCCTCTCGACGGGCGCGTCCGGCTCAACTTCCGTGCCGTACCGCCTCGTCGGCCAGCCGGGTCAGTTCCGGGACCGGCAGGGAACCCGCCGCCCGGTGTTCGCGGGCGAACCGGTTCGCGAGGCGTTGCAGGAGCTCGTTCAGCGGGGTGGGGACGCCGTGCAGCCGGCCGAGCAGCACGATCTCACCGTTGAGGTGGTCGGCCTCGATGGTGCCGGTGCCCCGGACGAGGGACTGCCAGGAGGAGCCGCCGCCGCGCGGGGTCCCGTCCAGCGGGACCAGGGTGACCTTGTCGCCGCGGGCCGCGCGCTGTTCCTCCGTGCCGGCGTAGGGGATGCCGGCGGCGGCGAGCACCGCCTCGCCCTCGGCCCGGACGCGGGTCAGCAGGACTTGGGCGGCCTCGGTCGTCACGGGTCCGCTGACCGCTTCGAGGGCGTTGCCGAGGTTGCCGAGCAGCTTGGCGTACTGCCAGCGGGCCACGTCGGGCACGACGGGCGCCTCGAAGTGCGCGTAGGCGAGGTCGGCGGCGATCCGGCGGGCGGTGTCGTCGGTGCCGTGCGGGATGCGGCCGAGGTGCAGGATGCCGGTGAGCGGGGCGCCGGCGGCGGAGACGACGCCGGGTTCCACGAAGGTGGACGGCAGCCAGACGCAGACGCCGTACACGCGCCGGAAGCGGCGCAGTGCCAGCCGGCAGCTCTCGACACCGTTCTGCAGGCAGACGAGCGGCAGCCGTTCGGCCGCCGTACCACCGCCGGCCACGGGCACGTCGGCCCAGCTGTCCAGGACGGCCACGGTGTCCTGGGTCTTCACGGCGAGGAAGAGGACGTCGTCGGCGCGCAGTTCACCGAGCGGGGCCGGCCCGTCGACGGCGGGCAGGCGGTACGTCGCCTCACCCTCGGGGACGCGCAGTCGCAGTCCGTTCTCCCGCAGGGCGGCCAGGTGCCGGCCGCGGGCGACGAGCACGACCTCACGCCCGGCCTGGGCCAGCCGGCCACCGACGGTACCGCCGACCGCGCCGGCCCCGATCACGATGTGGCGCATGGCGCAGAGCCTCGCACACGGGGCCGGACGCGCGGCGCCCGGGCACCCCGGTGGTGGGAGGCGGACGTCGTGCCCCGTGGGGGCGGGCACGACGTCCGCGCCCGGCGTACGCCGGGTTGCTCGAAACTCTGGCTGATAGCGGGGTGCGGTTCAACTCCCCCACGCGGCTGTGACTTGTCCGACAAGCTTTCGCCGTCTCGAAGGGGGGCCCTGTCGGCGGATCGGACACCGGGTCCCTGAGGGCCGCCCCCGAGATCCGTCGACAGGTGTAAGGGGCCGCTGTCCTCCCCAGCGGTGACCCGGGCCCCGCGCGGTTCACCGGACAGTACGACGAGATGGCTTTATTCCGCCCCTACCGTCGAACCGGAGCAAGCACAGAGGTGGCGGCAGGGGGCCGTCACCGCACACGAGGGGGCAGGCCCGTCATGGGGAACACAGAGGTGCGGGTGCGGGGACTGGCCGCCCGCGCCGGCGGCTGGAGCGCCCGGCACCGCTGGGCGGCCGTCGGCATATGGGTGCTGTTCGTCATCCTGGCGATGGGACTCGGCTCGGCGGCGGGCCGGGTCGACGTGAGCGAGAGCGACCAGCTCAAGGGCGAGACACACACCGCCGCGAAGATCATCGATGACGCCGGGATCAAGGAGCCGGCCGGGGAGACCGTCCTGGTCCAGGCGAAGGACGGCGCCGTCAAGGCCGGCAGTGCCCCGTTCCGCGCCGCCGTCGCCGACGTGGTGAAGGCCGTCGAGGGCACCGGCCAGGTCACCAACGTGACCTCGCCGTACGACACGCACACCGTCTCCCGGGACGGCCGCACCGCCCTGGTCCGGTTCGACCTGCGCGGTGACGCGGAGACGGCCGCCGACCGGATCCAGCCGGTGCTGGACGCCGTCGCCGGGGTGCAGAAGGAGCACGGCAGCCTGCGGATCGAGGAGATCGGCGGCGCCAGCATGCAGAAGCAGTACAAGGACGCCTTCGGGAACGACTTCCAGCAGGCCGAGTACTCGGCGGTGCCGGTCGCCCTCGGCATCCTGCTGATCGCGTTCGGGGCACTGGTGGCGGCGCTGCTGCCGGTGGCCCTCGCGATCACCGCCATCATGGCGACGATGGGCCTGATGGGCCTGGTCAGCCACCTCCAGCCGATGAGCGACACCGCCAACTCCGTGATGCTGCTGGTCGGTATGGCCGTCGGCGTCGACTACTGCCTGTTCTACCTGCGCCGCGAGCGCGAGGAGCGGGAGGCCGGCCGGGACGCGGGCACCGCTCTCCGGATCGCCGCCGCCACCAGCGGGCGGGCGGTCATCGTCTCCGGTGTCACGGTGTGCGTGGCCATGGCGGGCATGCTGTTCACCGGGCTCGCCGAGTTCGAGGCGATGGGCCTGGCCTCGCTGATGGTCGTGGCGGTCGCCATGGTCGGCTCGGTGACCGTGCTGCCGGCG
The DNA here is from genome assembly GCF_055639035.1 of Streptomyces sp. NPDC107654. Lineage (NCBI taxonomy): Bacteria > Bacillati > Actinomycetota > Actinomycetes > Kitasatosporales > Streptomycetaceae > Streptomyces > Streptomyces sp. NPDC107654. Next base: position 76,458 of record NZ_JBVKBI010000014.1, on the reverse strand, counting down.
CTGTTGTCGCTGCTCGGCGAGCGCGTCGAGAAGGGCCGCGTCCCGTTCCTGGGCCGCCGCAGGCGCCGCGGGAACGGGGAGAGCCGGTTCTGGACGGCCGTCCTGCGGGGCGTGCTGGCCAAACCGCTGGTCTCGGTCCTCGTCGCGGCCGGCGCACTGCTGGCGGTCGCCGCGCCCGCGCTCGGTATGAAGACCCAGCAGCTCACCCTGGACCAGGAGTTCGGCGACTCGCTGCCGATGGTGCAGACGTACAACCGCCTCAACGACGCCTTCCCGGGCGGCAGCGAACCGGCCCAGGTCGTCGTCAAGGCCAAGGACGTCAACTCACCCGAGGTGCGGGAGGCGCTGGCCGACTTCAGGAAGCAGGCGGTCGCCTCGGGCGCCTCGCGCGGTCCGGTCGACATCAAGCTGTACGACGCGCAGAACGTCGCCCTCGTCTCCGTACCGCTGGTCGGCGGCTCCGACATGGACCGGGCGACGCAGAGCCTGGAGAAGCTGCGCGACGAGGTGCGGCCCGTCACCCTCGGCACGGTCGACGGTGTTCAGGCACCGGTCACCGGTCAGGTCGCGGGCAACCACGACTTCAACGACCAGCTGATGGGCTCCGTCGTCCCGGTCTTCGTGTTCGTGGTCGTCTTCGCCTTCCTGCTGATGCTGCTGTCGTTCCGTTCGCTGACCGTCGCGATCACGTCGATCGTGCTCAACCTGCTGTCGGTGGCCGCCGCCTACGGCATCCTCGTCGCCGTCTTCCAGCACGGCTGGGGTGCCTCACTGGTGGGTGCGGAGGGGGTCGGCGCGATCGTCACCTGGCTGCCGCTGTTCCTCTTCGTGATCCTGTTCGGACTGTCCATGGACTACCACGTGTTCGTGGTCTCCCGGATCCGCGAGGCCCGGATGCGCGGCCGTACGACGAAGGACGCGATCCGGCACGGCGTGGTCACCACGGCCGGGGTCGTCACGAGTGCCGCGGTCATCATGGTCGCCGTCTTCGCGATCTTCGGCACGCTGTCCATGCAGTCCATGAAGCAGATGGGCGTGGGCCTGGCCGCGGCGGTGCTGATCGACGCCACCGTCATCCGCGGGGTGCTGCTGCCGGCGGTGATGGCGCTGCTCGGTGAGCGCAACTGGTACCTGCCGAAGTGGCTGCACCGGCTGCCGGACCTCACCCACGACGAGACGCCGGAGCCGGCCGCCCCGCCGGTGCCGGACCGGGGCGAGCGACTGACCGTCTGATTCCGCCCGTTGACGCAGGGCCCGTCGGTCTCCGCCATGCGGCCGGCCACCTCTCACAGGCGCAAGCTGGTCAAGGTCGTACGCCCACCACGTCTCCGGCGGACAGACGGGGACGGGCGCGGTCCCGGGCGGCATCGCCTTCGGGACGCGGTACGTCCGATTCGACGTGAGCGGGGTGGCCGGGTCCGTCAGGGCGCGGTGATCCGCACGGCCCGGCACCACCGCCTGCCTCCGACGCCCGCCTAGCTCCTGTCACGGTTCGGCAGTTCGGCCTCGATGAGGTCGGCCGCCCGCCGGGTGCCGCCCTCCTGGACCATCCCCGCCTGCACCTCCTTGAGCCGGCGGGCGACCTCCGGGTCGTCCACCAGGGCGAGGGCGGCCTCGCGGAGGCGGTCGGCGGTGGCCTCCTCGGCGGGCAGGTGCCGGGCGACCCCGAGGCCCTGGAGCACGTCGGCGTTGCCGAACTGGTCGACCGCCTGAGGTACGGCGATCATCGGCGTGGCGGTGGCCAGCCCCTCCTGGCTGCCGCCGGCGCCCGCGTGCGTGACGAACAGGTCGGCCTGCCGCAGGATCGCCAGCTGCGGCACCCAGTTGTGCACCTCCACACGGTCCGGTACGTCGCCCAGTTCGGCGCGGGTCACATGCCGGCCGACCTGCAGGACGACGTGCCAGCCGGGCAGGTCCGCGAAGGCGCGCACGCACTCCCGGTAGAACTCGGGCCGCTTGGTGTAGGCCGAGCCGAGCGACACCAGCACGACCTTCTCAGCGTCCGCGGGGCGCTGCCAGTCGCCCTGGTCGGCGCGGTCGCCCTGGCAGGCGCCGACGAAGGTGTGGACCCGTTCGTCGACCCGGTCGGCGTGCGGCTGGAGGGCCTTCGGGATGAGCACCAGGGACCGGTCCGGGCGGCCGACGAAGGAGTCGGGGTCCCGGGTGATGCCGTTCTCGGCCAGCCAGGCCTCGAACCGGGCGTAGTAGGCCCGTCCGCGCTCGGTCTGCCGCGGCTCCTTCCACATCGGTTCGGCGACCTCCTCCTCGTACCCCTCCCAGGCGACGAGGTTCGGGGAGAGGGAGATCGCCGGGACGCCCCAGCGGTGGGCGAGGACGCGGGCCGGGTAGGAGGTGATGTCGTGCAGGACGAGGTCCGGGGTGTCGCCGGCGTAGGCCTCGACGAGCTGCGGCAGCGCCTGCATCGCGTCGGCCAGGAACGGCTCCACGTTGTCGAGCAGGGTGGTCCCCCAGGCCTCGGGATCGGCGTCGGGGCCGGGCAGCGTGGAGGTGTAGGGCACGGGCTCGGCACCGGTGGCGGCCACCTTGTCGGCGAAGGCCGGCGGGATGGCGTAGGTGACCCGATGGCCCCGGACGACGAGTTCGCGGATCACCTCGATGCTGGGGTTCACATGGCCGTGCAGGGCAGCGGAGAACATCGCGATATGGGCGGGTGCGGTGACTGTGGTCATGCCGTAGAGACTAGGTGAGACGATACGTCTCGTCTAATGTATTTCGGAGGGCGGTTCCTCTGCCCGGCCTCAGCGCTGGTAGCGGGCCAGCACGAGATTGCCGTCCCTCTCGAGGCGGTTGCGCAGTGCGGCGAGGCCGATGGCGCCGCTGTAGTACTCCTGGTACGCCGGAGTGGCCACCTTGTCCTTCCATTCCGGGTAGCCGCGCACGGACCGGGCGGGCGCCGGGCGCAGCCGCGCGGCGAGGGCGGTGCCGGTGGCCCAGCCGTACGTCCCGGTGTGCAGGGCCGGGTCCTTCAGGGCCTGGGTGCCGGTGGGCAGCATCCAGTCGCCGAGGGCGAGGCGGACCATGTTCCTCGGCCGCAGCAGGAAGTCGATGAACGCGGCCGCCTCCTTCTTGTGCGGGCAGTCGGCGGACACGGACAGCGTCTGCGGGCTGACGCCCTGGGCGAGCCCGTCGGCGCCCGCCGGGGCCGGCAGCACCGTCCAGTGGAAGTCCTTGGGTGCCTGCTGCACGATCTGCTGGCGGTAGGAGAAGCCCAGCGGGACCATCGCGTACCGGCCGCCGAAGAAGCCGGGCAGGGTGTCCGAGCCGCCGCTGCCGAGCGTCGAGGCGGGCGCGCTGCGGTCGACGGCGACCTGGTCGTGGATGGTCCGCGGCACGATCGCGTCCCCGGCCCCGAACCGCACGGTCACCCTGCCGTCCGCGCCCCGGTGGAAGAGCCGCCCGCCCGCCGACAGGGACAGGTTGAGCGTCGCGGAGACGGGCTCCTTCAGCGGCCAGGCCACGCCGTACCTCCCGGGCCCGCTGAGCCGCTTGGCGACCTGCCGGAACTCCGCCCAGCTCCAGGGGTGCTCGGGCGTGGGGACGCGCACCTTCGCCGCGCGCAGCCGGTCGGCGTCGGCGATCAGCACCCGGGGCTCCTGGAGGAAGGGCACGCCGTAGACGCCGTCCCCGAAGGTGACCGTCTCCCAGCTGCTCCGCGGTATGTCGGACCTGAGCCGGGCGGGCAGCAGGTCCGTCAGATCGGCGAGGTAGCCGCCGTAGGCGAAGTCGGCGAGGTCGTCGGAGGCGTCGTGGATGACGTCCGGGGCCTCGCCGCCCTCGAAGGAGGTGAGCAGCTGGTCGTGGACGCCGTCCCAGCTTCCCTGGACGTACTCGACCCTGACGTCCGGATGGGCGGCGTTCCACTCCTCCACCAGTTCCTTGCCGGCGGCGACGGACTCCTGCTGCCAGGCCAGGGACTGGAAACGCAGGGTGATCGGGCCGCCGTCGGCGCGGCCGCCCGGGGAGCAGCCGGCGAGAAGCAGCAGGAGTGCGGCGAGGGCCGTGGCGATTGAGGTCCGCATCAGCTCTTCACCGCCCCGGCGAGCAGCCCGCCCGTGATCCGCCGCTGGAGGAGCCCGAAGAGGGCCACGGAGGGCAGGGTGGCGAGGAACGCGGCGGCGGCCAGCGGACCGAGGTCGGCGACCCCCTCCGCGCCGATGAAGTGGGTGAGCACGACCGGGAGGGTCTGTCTTCCGGGGCTCTTGAGCAGAACCAGCGCGAAGAAGAACTCGTTCCAGGCGGTGACGAACGCGAACAGCGCCGTCGCCGCGATGCCGGGACCCAGCAGCGGCGCCGTCACCGACACGAGGGTCCTCAGGCGCCCGGCCCCGTCGACGGCCGCCGCCTCCTCCAGTTCGGCGGGCACCGCCCGGACGTGGCCGACGAGCATCCACAGCGCGAACGGCAGCGCCCACACCACGTACACCAGCGTCAGCCCGAGCAGGGAGTCGATGAGCCGCAGGTTCTTGAGCACCAGGAACAGCGGGATGATCACGAGCACGAAGGGGAACGCCTGGCTGACCACGACCCAGCCCGTGGCGGCGCGGGCCAGCCGGGTGCGGTGCCGGGCCATGACGTAGGCCATCGGGGTCGCGACGAGTACGGCGACGACGGCGGTGCCGAGCGCCACCAGCAACGAGTTGAGGGCGGCGTGCGCCAGCGGCTGCTCCGCGAAGGCCTGCCGGACATTGGCCGGGGTCGGGTCGCGCGGGATCCAAGCCGGGTGCAGACTGCCCAGCTCGCGCGGGGACTTGAGCGCGGTGGACAGCAGCCACAGGAGGGGGAAGGCCAGGAAGAGCAGATAGCCGAGGAGGGCGGCGTACTGGCCGGCGCGGGCGGCACGGCGGGTCCGCCTCCTCGGCGCGGGCAGTCTCCCGGGCGCGGGCCGCGTCAGCGGGGCGGGCCGTCCGGACCGCGGGGGCCTCGTGTCCGTCATGCCTCGTCACCGCCCCGCAGCCGCCCCGCCAGGAACACCGCGAGCAACACCGAGACGACCGCGACGAGCACGCAGCCCATCGCCGCCGCGTAGCCGAACTGGCCGTAGCGGAAGGCTTCTTCGTAGGCGAAGAGCATCGGCAGCCGGGTCTTCCCGCCGGGCCCGCCGCCCGTGAGCACGTAGACCAGGGCGAAGGAGTTGAGGTTCCAGATGAGCTGGAGGGCGGTGATGGCGAGGGCCACCGGTCTGAGGGCGGGCCAGGTGACGCTGCGGAAGCGGCGCCAGGCACCCGCGCCGTCGACCGCCGCCGCCTCGTGGAGCTCGCGCGGCACGTTCTGCAGTCCGGCGAGCAGGGCTACCGTGGTCTGCGGCAGGCCCGCCCAGACGCCGACGACGATGACCGCGGGCAGCGCGGTGGCCAGGCCGCTCAGCCAGTCCCGGCCGGCACCGAGGCCGAGGTCGCGCAGCGTCTCGTTGAGCACGCCGGCGTCCGGGTTGTAGACGAGCCGCCACATGATGCCGACGACGACCTCCGGCATCGCCCAGGGCACGATCGCGAGGGCGCGGGCCAGGCCGCGCAGCCGTAAGTCCTGGTTCAGCAGCAGGGCGAGGCCCAGCGCCAGCAGGAACTGGGGAACGGTCACGCCGGCCGCCCAGACCAGTCCGATCCGGAACGACTCCCAGAAGAGGGTGTCGTGCAGCAGGTCACGGAAGTTGAGGGCGCCGATCCAACGGGTTGCGGCCGTCCGGCCGGACTGGGCGTCGGTGAAGGCCAGCAGGATGCCGTAGAGCAGCGGGCCGACGCTGAGCACGAGGATCGGGACGAGGGCGGGCAGGACCAGGAACCAGGTGCCGTGACCGGCGATCCGGCGCCCGGCAGGCCGCCGCGCCCCCGCCGGCGGTGTCCGCGCTTCGGCCACTGATGTCACGGAATCAGCCCCTCTGCCGGCCTGGGTTGGCGTGTTCATGGTCGTAAAGGCCCGGTGCCCCGTCAAGGGAGCGCGCCCGGGGTCCGGGCCCGCGCACGGCGGCCCACCAGGACGAATGCGAGACTGGCCGAGGACCGGACACACAGGGAACGGGAAGACGGCACGGAGGCGGGACGATGGACGAGGCACGCGCGCGGGACGTACTGGCCGCGGCGGGAGTGCTGCCGGATCCGGCCGCCCGGGACGCACGGCTCCTGGCCCTCGGCGAGAACGCGGTGTTCGCGGCCGGCGGTCTGGTGGTGAAGGTGGGCCGGGACGCCGAGCTGCTGCCGCGGGCCGAGCGCGAGCTGGCCGTCGCCGGGTGGCTGGCCGAGGCCGGTGTGCCGGCGGTGCGGGCGGCCGAGCCGAAGCCGTTGCTGGTGGACGGCCGTCCGGTGACCGTGTGGCACCGGCTGCCGGATGCCGTACGGCCCGCCGAGCCGCGGGACCTGGCCGGTCTGCTGCGCGTCGTGCACGCACTTCCCTCTCCTCCCTTCGAGTTGCCGCCCCGTGAGCTGCTGGGCGGGGTGGAGCGCTGGCTGCGGCTCGCGGGGGACGCGATCGAGCCGGAGGACGCCGCGTACCTCCGCGCGCGCCGCGACGGCTTCGCGGCCCAGGCGGCGGCGCTGACGCCGCGTCTGGCGCCGGGACCCATCCATGGCGACGCGCTGCCCCGCAATGTGCACATCGGGCCGGACGGGCCGGTCCTGGTCGACCTGGAGACCTTCTCCGCCGACCTGCGCGAGCACGACCTGGTGGTCATGGCCCTCTCCCGCGACCGCTACGGGCTGCCCGCCGAGGCGTACGACGCCTTCGCCGAGGCGTACGGCTGGGACGTGCGCGAGTGGGAGGGCTGCGCGGTGCTGCGGGGGGCCCGGGAGACGGCGAGCTGCGCGTGGGTGGCCCAGCACGCGCCGGCCAACCCGAAGGCGCTGGCCGAGTTCCGTCGCAGGGTGGCGTCGCTGCGGGACGGGGACGAGACGGTGCGGTGGTATCCGTTCTGACGGCGGGCGCCCCGCCGGCCGCACGCTACGCGGGCTGGCTCTCGGTCAGCTCCCGGAGCGGCCACACCCCGTCCACGACCGCGTCCGTCTCCCCCTTGCGCCGCAGGAACGCCTGGAAGTCCGCCGCCCACTCCGCATACCACTCGATCTGCCGCTGGTGCAGCTCGGCCGGCCCCAGTGACGCGATCTTCGGGTGGCGGTCGGCTATCGCGGAGGCGAGCCGCGCCGCGGCGAGAGCGTCGGCGGTGGCGTTGTGGGCCGTGCCGAGGACTATGCCGTACTCGGCGCAGACCGCCTCCAGGTTCCGCTTGCCGCGGCGGTAGCGGTCGACCCGGCGGTCGATGGTGTACGGGTCGATGACCGGGGCGGGGCGGACACCGCCCAGCCGGTCGGTCAGGGACGGCAGGCCGTACCTGCGCAGTTCCGCGGAGAGCAGGGTGAGGTCGAAGGCCGCGTTGTAGGCCACGACCGGGACGCCCGTCTTCCAGTACGAGACCAGGACGTCCGCGATGGCGTCGGCCACCTGGTCGGCGGGGCGGCCCTCGGCCGTCGCGCGTTCGTTGCTGATGCCGTGGACGGCGACCGCGTCGGCCGGAATCTCCACGCCCGGATCGGCCAGCCATTCCCGGCGCCCCATGGGCTCGCCGGCCCTGACCTCGATCACGGCACCCGTGACGATGCGCGCCTCGCGTGGATCGGTCCCGGTCGTCTCCAGGTCGAAGCCGATCAGCAGCTCCCGGTGCCAGCCCATGGGCGGCCCCCCTTCTTGGTGGTGCTTTCCCCCAGTGGCCTCCACCATCGCACGCGGCACTGACAATCCGATGCCGGCCTTCCGCTTCCCGTCCCGAACAGGCACGGAGCCCAACCCGAACAGGCCCGGGCCGATCCGGAACGGGCCCCGCGCCCGGCCCCGAACACGCCCCGGGGCCGGCCCCGGACAGCCTCGCGTCCCGTCCCGAACAAGGCCGGAGCCGATCCCGAACAGGCCCGGGGCCGGTCCCGAGCGACCCCACGGCCGATCCCCACAGGCTCGCAACCGCCCCGAACAGGCGCCCGCAGCCGGCCTCGATCGGGTCGGCACCGGGCTCCGCCCCTCGCCGACCGTTCAGGAAACCGGGCGCGAATCCGCCCAGGCCAGCTCGAATTCCTCGCGGTAGGTCGGGAAGAGGCCGGATTCACCCAACGCGTCCGACGTGACCAGCCGGCTGCCGTTGCGCAGCACCAGGACCGGTGACTCCATCCCCCGCGCCCCGCGCAGATAGGACTGCACCACGGCGACGCCGTCCGCGCCGTCGCCGTCCACCAGGTAGGCGGTGAAGCGGGGCGTCTCGTCGTACACCTGGATCTGGAAGGCGTCCGGGTCGCGCAGCCGGGACCGGACCCGGCGCATGTGCAGGATGTTCATCTCCACCGAGCGGCTCAGTTCGCCCCGTCTCATCCCGAGTTCCCGCTCGCGGCGCTTGACCGAACTGGAGGCCGGGTTGAGGAACAGCAGCCGGACCCGGCACCCGGACTCGGCAAGCCGGACCAGGCGGCGCCCGGAGAAGTTCTGCACCAGGAGGTTGAGGCCGATGCCGATGGCGTCGAGCCGGCGGGCACCGCCGAAGATGTCCTCGGCCGGGAACTGCCGCATCAGCCGCACCCGGTCGGCGTGGACCGCGACGACGTCGGCGTACCGGTCGCCGACCAGGTCCTCGACCGCGTCGACCGGCAGCCGGCGCGCGGAGGGGACGTCACCGCCCGCGCCGAGCATCTCCAGCAGCCGGGCGGAGGCCCGCTCGGCCTGGCCGAGGACCGCCTCGGACAGGGCGCGGTTGCGGGAGACGACGTTCCGGGTCACCTCCAGCTCGTCCAGGGCGAGTTCGAGGTCCCGGCGCTCGTCGAAGTACGGCTCGAAGCACGGCCAGTGCTGCACCACCAGCTCGCGCAGCTGGGGCAGGGTGAGGAAGCTGAGCACGTTGTCGTCGGCCGGGTCGAGCAGGTAGCCCTTGCGGCGGCTGACCTCGCGCACGGCGACCGCCCGCTGCACCCACTCCTGCCCGGCCGGCCCGGCCGCGGCCACCACCCACTCGTCGCCGTGGACGGGTTCGTAGACGGGCCGCAGCACAGCGGCCACGACCGCGCGCAGCCGCTGTTCCACGAGGTTCAGCCAGATGTAGGCCCGGCCGGCCCGCTGGGCGCGGGTGCGCACCTCAAGCCAGGCGTCGGCGTCCCATTCCAGCTCCGGCCCGATGGACCCCGCGTCCATCGGGCGGGCCAGGGACACCGCGCCGGGCGGGACGTCTGTGGAGTTCCCCTCGTGACCCTCGTCACCAGGAGGCAGCTCCAGCCCTCCCGAGCCCACCCGTGCACCGCCTTCCGCTCCCCCGGGCCTTTCCCGTGTCAACGATCAAGGAAGGGTACTCCGCGAGCGGTCGGCGGTGCAGCCGGATGGACAGGTCGGTTTCCCGACGGGTGTGCTCAACTACGCGGTTCCCAGTGACCGTTCTGCCATGCCAGCTCCTTGGGAGTGAGCGGATTCATAGCCGTGACGTCCCGCGGGGAGATGGAGAATCCCTGCCAGTGCACGGGCATGGGCTGCTGGTCCTCGTCCCGGGCGATGTGGTGGAAACCGACGTTCATCCAGACCACGGGGTGGGTGAGGGTCTGGCCGCCGACCCACTTGTCGACGGACTTCGGATGGCCGGCCGCGCACTGCTGGTTGTCGCTGGCGAACAGTTCGCACTTGTTGTACTCGGTGACGTACATGTCGTGCTTGGTGAAGCTGCGGCCCGGGTACTTGGTGGTGGGCCCGGGGACCAGCTCGTAGGAACGGGCGTGGCCGTCCTTGTTCTTGCCGGTCGCGCTGACCATCCGCCACCAGCGGTAGGTCTTGTAGTCGGCCGCGAGTTCCTTGCCGACCTTGGTGCGGGTGGTCTTGGCGGTCGGGCCCTCCTGGCTGCCTGAGGGGGCGCTGACGGTGGAGTCGTACTGCTCGACCTTCGTCTTCGAGGAGCCGTCGAGGCCGAAGTCGAGCCGCCAGAAGATGTTGTGGCTGTGGCTGGTGGCGTAGTCCCTGGCGCCCTTGCCGATGGGCCAGCCGCGGCCGTCCTGGGCGTTGTAGTCCTCGTAGGAGAGGCTGCCGGTGGCGCCGGCGTTCATGGAGATCGTGCCGTCGTCCTGGAAGCGCCACTCGGTGATGTACTCGTACCAGCCGACCTGGTTGACCGTGTAGACCAGCAGGTCCTTGCCCTGCTGCTGGTAGGTCTTGTCGGGCTGGAAGAGGTCGTGCATGCGGTAGGCGTGACCACGCGAACGGGTGGTGGTGCACAGGCCCTTGACGTCGGGGTGGCGCGGGTCCCCGTCCGGGACCTTGACGGTCTTGATGGTGCCGCCGGGGCATTCGGCGGGCGACAGGTCCATCAGCTCGGCGGCGAAGTCCTGGCCCGTGAGGTCGTAGTACTCGTGCTTGCCGTCGTCGTAGGGGACGTGGATCTGGGCGAGTCTCGCGCTGTTGAGGACCTTGACGGGCTTGCTCTCGCCCTTGGGCTGGTAGGAGACGTTCTCCAGGACGAGGCCGGCCTTGCTGTCGTAGCGCCAGCACATCCGCCAGGTGGTGCCGGTGGAGAGCTTCTGTTCGATGGTGTAGGCGGCGCTGCAGCCGGGGGCCGCCGCCGCGGGCGCGGTCTGCGGCCCGGCCGCGGCGGGGCCGGCCATCGTGGTCGCGCCGGCGGCCAGCGCGGCCAGGGTCAGTCCGACGGCCGCGGTCTTGCGAGCGGCGCGGCTCTTGACGGCGGCGCGGCCGAGGGCCCGCGGCCGGACACCGCCGGGCAGGTGCTGTTCGGGCATGAAGAGGTGACTCCCTTACCGGAGGTACGGGTGTGAAGGTCGGTCGGCGGCCGGTCAGCCGCGGTCGAGGGCGGCGGCCTTGCGGGCGCTCAGGTCGATCACGAGGTCCCGGGTGTCGATCCAGGGCCCGTTGAGGGCCTTGGAGAACAGCCGCACGCACCGGTGCTCGCCGCACTTGTCGAGCACCGCGGGCTGGGCGCCGGGCGAGGCCTCGTAGATACCGCCGCTCAGGTCCAGCTGGTCCGGCGAGGTGAGCGCCTTGCCGGTGGCGTCCTTGTAGTCCGCCTTCAGGCCCGCCCCCAGCGGGTCGGCGATCAGGATCCGGGCCGCCTCGGCGTTCTCGGCGCGGGTGGGCGGCGGCTGGACTCCGTGCTGGACGCCGGTCTGCTCGACCTTCCCGGTCGTCAGGTCGACGGTCTTGGTGACGAGTGTGTCGTTCCTGTAGTCGTAGTAGGTCACGTCGGCCCGCCGTGGCGCCTGCGGGTCGTCCGCCTCGGCGGCCTCGGGCTCGGCCAGGTCGACGCTCAGCCTCTGCGGTCCGCGGTCCCCCTCGACGTCCCGGCCCGTGGCCGAAAGCCGTCCGGCCACGGCGATCTTCTCGACCCGCCGCAGCTCGTCGTCGGTGAGCGGGTCACGGCCGGTGCCCTGCTTCTGCTCGGTGGGTGCCTGCTCCACGACGCCCGGCGGTGCGGCGTCCGGGCCCTGCCCGGTCCGCCCCGCGGCCCGCGTACCGCCGCCGGCCCCTCCGGAGTCGTCCGCACCCGCCGTGCCCGGCAGCGTGACCGCGACCATGGCGGCGGTACCCGCCGCCGCGAGGGCCGCACCGGTCAGTACTTTGCCCAGATGGCGGTGGACTTTCTCGCGCACATTTGCCCCCTACTCCCCCCTGGTCCCCGGGAGTACGTGTCTGCCCCGCATGTTCGGCGCACGGCGGGTACCAGAACCGCCGTGCGTACTGGTCACTTGATAAGAGGGCGGGTGAGCCGCGGAAGGTTGCCTCACTTTCGGACGAGACTCGGGGCCGACACGGCCCCGGTCGGACGGCACACCTGGGAGAGTCGTCACCATGCAGGTCTGGCCTGGAGAGGCGTATCCGCTCGGCGCCACGTATGACGGCGCCGGAACCAACTTCGCGGTCTTCACGGAGGCCGCGGACCGAGTAGAGCTGTGTCTGCTGCACGACGACGGCTCGGAAACGGCGGTGGAACTGCGCGAGAGCGACGCGTTCGTGCGGCACGCGTACGTGCCGGGCGTGATGCCGGGACAGCGGTACGGGTTCCGGGTGCACGGCCCGTACGACCCCGGGCGCGGGCTGCGCTGCAACTCGGCGAAGCTGTTGCTCGACCCGTACGCGAAGGCGGTCAGCGGCGCGGTCCGGTGGGGCGAGGAGGTGTACGGCTACCACTTCGGCGCGCCGGAGGGGCGCAACGACCTGGACTCGGCGCCGCACACCATGACCTCCGTGGTGATCAACCCGTACTTCGACTGGGGCGACGACCGTCCGCCGCGCACCGACTACCACCACACCGTGATCTACGAGGCCCACGTCAAGGGCCTCACCATGCGCCACCCGGGGCTGCCGGAGGAACTGCGCGGCACCTACGCGGCCCTCGCCCACCCCGCGATCATCGAACACCTGACCAAGCTCGGCGTGACGGCGCTCGAACTGATGCCCGTGCACCAGTTCGTCAACGACCACCGGCTGGCCGACATGGGGCTGAGCAACTACTGGGGCTACAACACCATCGGCTTCTTCGCACCGCACAACGCGTACGCCTCCTGGGGTGACCGCGGCCAGCAGGTGCTGGAGTTCAAGTCGGCGGTCCGGGCGCTGCACGAGGCCGGGATCGAGGTCATCCTGGACGTGGTCTACAACCACACCGCCGAGGGCAACCACCTGGGTCCGACGCTGTCCTTCAAGGGCCTCGACAACCCGTCGTACTACCGGCTCACGGACGATCCCCGGTACTACATGGACACCACGGGCACCGGGAACTCGCTGCTCATGCGGTCCCCGCACGTGCTCCAGCTCATCATGGACTCGCTGCGGTACTGGGTCACCGACATGCACGTCGACGGCTTCCGCTTCGACCTCGCGGCGACGCTCGCCCGGCAGTTCCACGAGGTGGACCGGCTGTCGTCGTTCTTCGACCTGGTGCAGCAGGACCCGGTGGTCTCCCAGGTGAAGCTGATCGCCGAGCCGTGGGACGTCGGCGAGGGCGGCTACCAGGTGGGCAACTTCCCGCCCTTGTGGACCGAGTGGAACGGCAAGTACCGCGACACCGTGCGGGACCTGTGGCGGGGCGAGCCGCGCACGCTGGCGGAGTTCGCGTCCCGGCTGACCGGTTCCTCCGACCTCTACCAGGACGACGGCCGCCGCCCGTTGGCCTCCATCAACTTCGTCACCTGCCACGACGGCTTCACCCTGCACGACCTGGTGTCGTACAACGACAAGCACAACGAGGCCAACGGCGAGGACAACCGGGACGGCGAGAGCCACAACCGGTCCTGGAACTGCGGGGAGGAGGGCGAGACCGACGACCCGGAGGTGCTGCGGCTGCGTGCCCGGCAGATCCGGAACTTCATCGCCACGCTGATGCTGTCCCAGGGCGTGCCGATGATCAGCCACGGGGACGAGTTCGCGCGCACCCAGCGCGGCAACAACAACGCCTACTGCCAGGACAACGAGCTGTCGTGGGTCGACTGGCCGGAGTCCCTGGAGAGCGATCTGCTGGAGTTCACGCGCGCGATGGTGTGGCTGCGGCGTGACCACCCCGTCTTCCGCCGGCGCCGGTTCTTCCACGGCCGTCCGGTGGAGGGCACGCACGACGACCTGTCGGACATCGCGTGGTTCACCCCGGAGGGCGCCGAGATGACGCAGCGGGACTGGAACTCGGCGCAGGCGTCGGCGCTGACGGTGTTCCTGAACGGCAACGCGATCTCCGAGCCCGGCCCGCGCGGGGAGCGCATCACCGACGACTCCTTCCTGCTGATGTTCAACGCCTCGCCCGAGACGCTGGACTTCGTGGTGCCGGTCGACCACGGCCGGCAGTGGCAGGTGGTGGTCGACACGGCCCGCCCGGAGGGGGTGCCACCGGGCGCCGGCGCGAAGGTCGCGGCCGGCGACCGCATCACCCTGCCGGACCGCAGCCTGACCGTGCTGCAGCGGCCGGCGTAGCGGGGTGCCGCAGCCCCCAGGGCCTCTCTCGCGGATCAGACAGGCTCCGGGTGAGCGTGCCTGTCGGGCGACCCCGGCACGATCCGGAAGAGAGGCCCTCAGCGGGGCTGCGCGTCCCGCACGCGCGCGTGGGGCGCCTCCCCCGGCTCCGCCGCGTACGTCGTCGGGCGCACCGTGAGGGCGAGCACGAAGGCGAGGCCGGCCGCCGTGCTCGCCACCGCGAAGGCCGCCCGGGGACCGTGGGCCTCCGCGAGGCGCCCGGTGACGGCGACGGCCAGGGCCTGACCGCCGACGAGGGCGCTCGTGGCCACGCCCATCGCCTCGGCCAGCCGGGACGGCGCGACCGCGCGCTCCACGAGGCCGAACACGGTGATCAGGTGCGGGGCGTAGGCGACGCCCAGGACGGTCACGACGGCGTACAGACCGGGCAGGCCGCTCGTGCCCGGCAGCGGCAGGGAGAGCGCGCAGCCGGCAGCGGTCGCCAGCCGCCACCGCGTCCGGGCCCCGACTCGCTCCGGTACGGCCGCCATGGCGAGCCCCGCCACGGCGCTCATCACCCCCATGGCGGCGTACACGAGCCCGGCCTGGTCCTCCTGTCCGAGCCGGGCGGTGAGCGCCGTGATCCCCGCCTGGCAGGCCCCGAACACGGCGCCCTGGAGGGCCAGCGCGGTGAACAGGGCGGGCACGCAGCGGGGCATGGGGGCATGCCTGGCCCGCGTCCGGGCGGGGTGCGGCCCCGTGCGCTCGGACGCGGCCGCGCCGCCGGGACCGGGCGCCACGCGCGCGGGCGCCACCGCTCGGGCCGTCCCGTGCAGGGCGAACGCACTGCCGCAGAGGGCCACCAGCACCGCCGCGGCGGCCATCGCGTGGGCCGGGTGGGCGAGTACCGCGGCCAGGCCGACGAGCGCGGGGCCAAGGACGAACGACAGTTCGTCCAGCGTGCTCTCGAAGGAGAGGGCCGCGCCGACGACGGTCTCCGGGGCGTCGGCGCGGCGGGCGAGGGCGACCAGCCGGGCGCGCGCCAGCGGGCCGACGAGCGGCACGGTGGCGCCCGCGGCGGCCCCCAGGAGGGCCAGGACGAACGTCGGCAGCCCGGCGAGCGCGCCGGTGACGAGCGCGGCCACGGCGAGGGCGTTGGCGAGCGAGAAGGCGAACACCACCGGCCGCTGGCCGTGCCGGTCCGCGAGCCGCCCCACCAGCGGTCCGCAGACCACCTGGCCGAGGGCGAGCGCGCCGCCGGTCAGGCCGGCCGCGCCGAGGGAACCGCTGGTGCGGGCGACGAGCAGCACGCTGCCGAACTGGATGGTGGCCGTCGGCAGCCGCCCCAGGAACGACACGCACGGCAGCAGCGGCCCCGTCAGGCGGATCACCCGCCGGTAGGTGTCCCGTGTGCCGCGCCGTCCCGGTTCCCCCGTCGTCCCCATCGCTCGAACGTAGACACGCGCGCGTGATCCGGGCAGCGGCCGATGACACGAAAGCCGGTGAGCGGGGTACGTAGGTTCCCATGACTTCTGCGCGTCCCGGACCGGGGGTGCCCACGGCCACCTACCGACTGCAGCTCCAGCCCGCGTTCCCGTTCGCCGCCGCCGAAGCGGCCGTACCGTACCTGGCGTCGCTCGGCGTCTCGCACCTGCATCTGTCACCCGTCCTGGAGGCCGTGCCGGGCTCCGCGCACGGTTACGACGTCGTGGACCACGCGCGCGTGCGCGAGGAGCTCGGCGGCGAGGAGGGGCTGCGCGCGCTCGCACGCACCGCGCGGGAGCACGGCCTCGGCCTGGTGGTGGACATCGTGCCGAACCACATGGCGGTGTCGCCCCGGCACAACCGGGCCCTGTGGGAGGTGCTGCGCGAGGGCCCCGGTTCACCGTACGCGCGCTGGTTCGACATCGACTGGGAGGCACAGGACGGCCGGGTGCTGCTGCCGGTGCTCGGCGGTCCGATCGGCTCGGAGCTGGCGCACCTGGTGGTCGACGGTGACGTGCTGCGCTACCACGACCACGTCTTCCCGCTCCGCCCGGGCACCGAGCACCTGCCGCTGCCGCAGCTGCTGGACGCCCAGTGGTACCGCCCGGTGTGGTGGCGGCTGGCCCGTACGGAGCTGAACTACCGGCGGTTCTTCAGCATCTCGGAGCTGATCGGGCTGCGGGTGGAGGACCCGGAGGTGTTCGAGGCCACCCACGGCACGATCCTGCGGCTGCTGGCGGAGGGAGTGGTCGACGGGCTGCGGATCGACCATCCGGACGGACTCGCCGACCCCGACGGCTACCTGGCGCGGCTGCACGAGGCGACCGGCGGGCGCTGGACGGTGGTGGAGAAGATCCTCGCCGACGGCGAGCACCTGCCGTCCTCCTGGCCGGTCGCGGGTACCACGGGCTACGACGCCCTGCGGCACGTCGACGGCCTGTTCACGGACCGCACCGGAGCGTACGAACTGCTGGGCCGTTACCGGGCGTTCGCGGCGCCGCAGACGGACCGGGGCGGCAACTGGGAGGCCACGGCGCGACGGGCCGCGTACAAGGTGCTCACCCACGAACTGGCCACCGAGGCGGACCGGCTCACCCGGGTGGCGGCCCGGCTGTGCGCCGCCTCGCCCGACCTGTCGCTGCGCGACCGGGCGCCCTGGGCGCTGCGTACGGCCGTCGAGGAGCTGCTGGTCCGGATGCGGGTGTACCGGCCGTACGCCTCCGGTGACGCCTCGGCCGTGGTCACCGAGGAGGCCGCCGAGGAGGCCCGGCTGGCGTTCGTGGTGCCGGAGGAGGCCGAGGCCGTCGGCATCGTGCGCCGGCTGCTGGTGGAACCGCCCGGCGAGGTGTCGGCGCCGGACCACGCCGACCGGGTGGAGTTCCGCACCCGGTTCGCGCAGACCGCGTCGGCACTGCGCGCCAAGTCGGTGGAGGACACGGCCTTCTACCGCTACGTGCCGCTGCTGTCGACGGCCGAGGTGGGCGGCGACCCGGGCAGTCCGGGTGTGTGGCCGGAGGAGTTCCACGCGTACTGCGCGCGCGTGCAGCGCGACTGGCCGCTCACCGGCACGGTCGTGTCCACGCACGACACCAAGCGCAGCGCGGACGTGCGGGCCGCGCTGGCCGTGCTCACCGAGTGCCCCGACCGCTGGGCGAAGTTGCTCGCCGAGGTCACGACGGCCGAGGAGGGCGTGCCGGACGGGCAGCTGGCGTGGGCGGCCTGGCAGACGGTGTTCGGACTGGGTCCGGCGGAGGAGGAGCGGGTCCGGGAGGCGCTGCTGAAGCACGTGCGCGAGGCCGGCATGTACACCAGCTGGACGGAGCAGGAGCCGCCGTACGAGGAGGCGGTGGCGGCCTTCGTCGCGGCGGGGCCGTGCGGGCCGCCCGGCGAGCGTGTGGCCGCGTTCCGCAAGGCGCTGGACCCGCACGTCCGCGCCAACGTCCTCGGTACGGCGCTGGTCCACCTGACGATGCCCGGGGTGCCGGACGTGTACCAGGGCACGGAGGGCGAGTACCGGGCGCTGGTGGACCCGGACAACCGGCGGCCGGTGGCGTTCCCGCCGGAGGCACCCGGCGAGAAGGACGCGGTGACGGCGGCGGCGCTGCGGCTGCGGGCCCGGCGGCCGGCCGCGTTCGGGGCGGGCGCGACGTACGGCCCGCTGGCCGCCGAGGGCCCGGCGGCCGAGCACTGCCTCGCGTTCGCGCGTTCCGGTGAGGCGGTCACGGTGGTGACCCGGCTGTCGCTGCGGCTGACGGAGGCGGGCGGCTGGCGTGAGACACGGCTGCCGCTGCCGCCCGGCCGGTGGGCGGACGCGCTCGTCCCCGGACGGGAGTTCACCGGGGACGTACCCGTGGCGGACCTCCTGGACCGCCTGCCGGTGGCCCTGCTGGAGCGGGTCGCGGAGGACTGAACGGGCCGGAGGGGTCCGTGCGCCCGCGGGCCGAGGTCCGTGCCCGCGGGCCGAAGGGGTGCCCACGGGCCGGAGATCAGGTGCCCGCGCGCCGAAGGATCAGGTGGCCGTGGACCGGGGTGGTCAGGTGGCCGCGGGCCGGGGTCAGCGGCCACGGGCCGCAAGGGCAGGTGGCCACGGGCCGACGGGGTCAGGTGCCCGCAGGCCGAAGGGATCAGGTAGCCGCAGACCGGAAGGGTCGGGTGGCCGGTACGGCGGGCAGCTCGCAGTCCTCGTAGGGTCCAGCGGCGCTCAGGGCCGGCCAGGTCGCGCTCAGGAGGTCCACGAAGGCCGCGGCGGCCCCGGTGGGCGGTACGCGCGCGTAGACGGCCAGGGGGCGCTTCCAGGCCGGGTCGGGGGTCAGGACCACGCAGTCCTCGCCGACGGCGCCGCGCACGAGGTGGGCTGGCGCGGTGCACACGCCGACGCCGGCCGCGGCCATGCGGACGGCGGTCGAGGTGTGCTCGGTCCACACGGCGGTACGGGGGCGGAAGCCGGCCTTCCCGCAGGCCCAGTCGAGGAAGCGCTCGCCGTGCACGACGGGTTCCATGGCGCAGCGGATCCACGGGCGGTCGGCGAGTTCCGGGAGCGCGACCGTCCTCCGGCCCGCCAACCGGTCGTCGAAGGGCACGACGAGGACCAGTTCCTCCTCGCCGACGGGTACGACGGTGCCGGGCCGGCCGGTGGGCTCGGGGCCGACGGCGAGGTCGGCGGTGCCGCGCTGCACGGCCTCCTCCAGGGCCTCGGCGGTGGCGTACTCGTGCAGGCGCAGCAGGACCCTCGGGTGTGCCGTGCGCCAGCGGGCGAAGACGTCGGGCAGGGCGCCGACCGCGATGGAGTGCAGGGCGGCGACATGCAGTTCACCGCCCTCGGCGCCCGCGGTGGCGCGGGCCGCGCGGCGGGCCTGCGCGGCACTGCGGACGGCGAGTTCGGCGTGCGGCAGGAAGGCGCGGCCCATGGGGGTGAGGCGCACGCCCCGCGGCAGGCGCTCCAGCAGGGCGCCGCCGACCGACCTCTCCAGCGCCTTGATCTGGTGGGAGAGCGCGGGCTGGGTGACGTGCAGGGCGTCCGCAGCGCGGGTGAACGACGCCTCCTCGGCGACCGTCACGAAGTACTCCATCTGACGCAGGCTCACCCTCACGCCCTCCCATAAGGATCATGCATGGATTCCACAAGAACATTGCCTTGGACTCATGACAAGGGGTGGACGGAGGGTGGATGCCATGACCATCGATACGGGCATCCACACATCCGACATGATCGTCGTCGGCGGCGGCACCGGCGGCTACAGCACCGCCCTGCGTGCCGCCTCCCTGGGGCTTGACGTCGTCCTCGTCGAACGCGACAAGGTCGGCGGGACGTGCCTGCACCGGGGCTGCATCCCGAGCAAGGCGATGCTGCACGCCGCCGGACTGGTCGACGGGATCACCGAGGCCCGCGAGCGCTGGGGCGTGAAGGCGACCGTGGACTCCGTCGACTGGGGCGCGCTGGTGGCCACCCGGGACGACATCGTGGCGCGCAACCACAAGGGGGTGGAGGCGCATCTCGCGCACGCGGGCGTACGAGTGGTGCGGGGCAGCGCGCGGCTGACGGGAGCGCGCACGATGCGCGTGGAGGGCGTGCGCGCGGACGGCATGGGCGCGCATGGCGAGATCGCGCCCGGCGTACGCGACCTGACCGCGCGCCGTGGGATCGTCCTCGCGACCGGCTCACGCCCGCGCACGCTCCCGGGGCTCGCGCCCGACGGGCGGCGCGTGGTGACCAGCGACGACGCGCTGTTCGCGCCGGGGCTCCCCGCGTCCGTCCTGGTGCTGGGCGGGGGCGCGATCGGTGCGGAGTACGCCTCCTTCCACCGGTCCATGGGCGCGGAGGTCACCCTGGTGGAGGCCGCCGACCGGATCGTGCCGCTGGAGGACGCCGATGTCGGCCGGCATCTGACGCGCGGCCTGAAGAAGCGCGGGATCGACGTGCAGGCGGGTGCGCGGCTGCTCGACGCGGAAGTGCTGGACGACGGCGTACGCGCACGCGTGCGCACGGCGCGGGGGGAGACCCGGACGGTGACCGCGGACCGCCTGCTGATGGCCGTGGGCCGGACGCCGGTCACCGAGGGGCTGGGCCTGGAGGCGGCCGGCCTGACGACGGACGAGCGGGGGTTCGTCGTACCGGCGGACTGGCGCCGGCTGGAGACGGCCGTGCCGGGCGTCCACGTCGTCGGCGACCTGCTGCCGCCGCCCTCGCTCGGCCTCGCCCACGCCTCGTTCGCGGAGGGCCTGCTGGTGGCCGAGACGCTGGCCGGGCTGGAGTCCGCGCCGGTCGACTACGCGGCCGTGCCCCGGGTGACGTACTCCTCGCCGCAGACCGCCTCGGTCGGGCTGGCCGAGGCCGAGGCACGCGCGCGCGGGCACGAGGTCGACGTCGACACCATGCCGCTGACCGCCGTCGCCAAGGGGATGGTGCACGGGCAGGGCGGCATGGTGAAGGTGGTGGCGGAGGCCGGCGGCGGACAGGTGCTCGGCGTCCACCTGGTCGGCCCGCACGTGTCGGAGATGATCGCCGAGAGCCAGCTGATCGTCGGCTGGGACGCCGAGCCCGCGGACGTGGCCCGGCACGTGCACGCGCACCCCACGCTGTCGGAGGCGGTGGGCGAGGTGTTCCTGACGCTCGCGGGACGCGGCCTGCACCAGCAGTGAGCCCGCGCAGCGCGGTGGCCCGTACCGGGGGCGGGCGACCGCGTCCGGGCGCCCCCGGGAGCCTCCCCCGCCGCACGCTTGACAGTTCCCCCGTCGCGTGCGGGACTGGGAGGGCGAAGCCGGGCGGACAAGTCGGGGGTGAGTCCACTGCCGGAGCCGCGCTATCCCAGCGTTCCCGAACTGGTGGCCTGCGCGCAGGCGTTGGCGGCCCGGGAACCCGGGCTGTGCGCGCTGCGCCAGGTGGGCCTTTCGCGCGCGGGAAGACCCCTGCACCTGCTGTCGGTGGGACACGCCCGCCGTGCCGTGCTCGTGGTGGCGGGTGCGCACGCCAACGAGCCGACGGGCGGTTCCACGCTGCGGGTGCTCGCCGAAAGAGTGCTGGAGGACAGGGAGTTGCGGGCGGACACCTCCTGGCACTTCCTGCTGTGCGCGGACCCGGACGGCGCGAGTCTGCATGTGACCCCGGCGCCGCGCAGCCTGCTCGACTACCACCTCGGCTTCTACCGGCCGACGGGCGCGGAGCAGCCTGAGTGGTCGCCCGCCGTGCTGCCGCCGGACCGGCTGCCGCCCGAGACACGGGCGCTGACCGGGGTCATCGACGAGCTGCGCCCGTACCTCCAGGTGACCTTGCACGGCACCGATCTGGGCGGCAGCTGGGTGCAGCTGACCAAGGACGTCCCGGGCCTCGCCGAGCCGTTCGCCAAGTCGGCCGCGCAGTTGCACATTCCGGTGGAGACGGGGGCCTCGGACGCGGCGGGCTGGCCGGCCTCCGGCCCCGGGGTGCACGTGATGCCCGGCCCGGAGACCGGCGTGGCCTACCCGAGCATGCCGGACGACGCCCGGCACAGCACCTGGTACCACGCGCACCGGTACGGCGGCCTGACGGCCGTGGTGGAGGTGCCGATGTGGGCCAGCGACCTGGTGGACGACCCGGCGCCGCACCCGGCGCCGGCGGCGGCGATGCGGCGGCTGGCCGGGCGGCTGCTGCGGGACGCGTGCGAGGTGGAGCGCGTCCTCGCCGACGCGCTGCCCCGGCTCGAGGACGTGGACGGGCCGCTGCTGCGGGCCGCGCGCTGGGCGCTGGAACTGATCCCGGGCCTGGCCGAGGACTGGGTCCGCACCTCCCCGGCGAGCACGACGATGGCGTACGTCGGCAGTGTGGACGCCTTCGGGCGGCGGCTGCCGCTGCGGGCCGCGGCGATGCTGCTGCGGGTGCTCCGGGAGGCGGACGACCGGGCGGCGCCGCGCCTGGAGCAGCTCGTCGCCGGCTGGTGCGACGCCTTCGCGGAGCGGTTCCGGGCCCGCTGGGTGCCGTTGGAGCACCAGGTGGAGCACCAGTCCCGGACCGTGCTGGTGGCGGCGCAGCAGGCCCGGGAGCAGGTGGCCTGAGCCGTCCCCGCTCCCGGTGTGCGGCGGTCAGCCGTCCAGCCGGAACACCGATCCCGTGCGCGCCTTCATGACGCACGTGCTGGTGTACGTCTCCTCGAAG
Organism: Streptomyces sp. NPDC107654; assembly: GCF_055639035.1. Taxonomy (NCBI): domain Bacteria; kingdom Bacillati; phylum Actinomycetota; class Actinomycetes; order Kitasatosporales; family Streptomycetaceae; genus Streptomyces; species Streptomyces sp. NPDC107654. The sequence goes on along the minus strand of NZ_JBVKBI010000014.1, from coordinate 54,434 downwards.
TGGACCCAGCGGCCGTTCCAGCGCCCGCGCGCGTGAGCGGTCACCGGAGCGAAGATCATCGGACAGAAGACCTGCGTGGCCGGGATGCGGTCGATGTTCCCGTCGGCGGCGTCCAGTTCGGCGCAGGCCTCGGTCGCGTGGGCATGCCCCAGGGGCGGGTCGCACAGCAGCAGCGCGCCGGGGGTGTCACCGGACCGGGCCGCACCTCTGGCGACCGTCAGGTGGAGCCAGTTGCCGGGATGGGTGTCACGGGAGGCGGCCCGGGCCGGGCCCGCGGTGAGGAGGCCGACGGCGGCCAGCAGGGCGCCGGCCGCCGCTGCCGCTCTGGTGAGATACGTCATGTCCCTTCCATCGGCACGGCGGGCCGGCATCCGCAGTGCGGCTCACCCGATCGGGACGCCACACGCGCGCGTGTCCGACCGTCCGTTCGAACGGTGCGGCCGAACCCGGCCCAAGAGGACGGTTCACCCGGCCCAGGAGGACGGCTCAGCCGGCGCAGGGGGACCGTTCAGGGAGCCGTGAGCCGGAACGCCATGCGGCCGAAGGCGACCTGGTCGCCCTCGCGGACGGCGACCGCCCCGACCACCCGGCGGCCGTTGACGGTGGTGCCGTTGGTGGAGCCGAGGTCCTTCAGGACCCACAGGCCGCCCTGGTGGCGCAGTTCGGCGTGCACCCGGGAGACGGTCTCGTGGTTCAGGCGCAGTCCGTTCGCGGGGTCGCGGCCGATGCGCAGCGGATGGGTGTGCGCCGGGTGCGGCAGCAGCAGCTTGGGCAGCCGCTCGGCCTGCCAGGCCCGGCGCAGCCGCACGGTGAACCCGGAGACGGCCTCCACGGTGCCGAGGACCGCGCGGGAGAACCGGTTCTCCCGGGGCAGGTCGGCGACCAGGGCGGCGAGTTCGCCGGAGTGGCGCGCGGCGAGCGCCAGCTCCATGCGGCGCACGAACGTGTCGTGCGAGAGCCGGCCCAGGGCGACGCCGTCGCGCAACGACTGCAGCGCCTTGTCCCGCTCCGCGTCGGACAGGCGCGCGGGGTAGGTGGAGAACTCGAAGGACGACGTCACGCTGGTGATTGTCGGGCAGTGAAGTCCGGGTGTCCAGAAAACGCGGAACCGGTGCCGATATGCGGGTACTTCCGCGACACCTGCCGGCAAAGGGCCGATTCGAAAGCGGATCGATCGCCCGGGACGGCACGATGGGACCGCGGGACATCACGGTGAGCAGACGAAGGGGAACCGTCCGTGCAGTTCGAGGTGTGGGCACCGCAGGCAGACCGAGTGACGCTCCATTGCGAGGGCACCACGCGCGCGTTGGCGCGCGATCCCGCCCGGGAGGGCTGGTGGACGGGTGAGGCGGAGGCGGGGGACGGCGCGCGGTACGGCTTCGCGCTGGACGACGGCCCCGTGCTGCCCGACCCTCGCTCGCGCCGCCAGCCGGACGGCCCCGACGGGCTGAGCGCCGTCGTGGACCACGGGCGCCACGAGTGGCGCGCGCGGTGGACGGGGCGCGGGCTGCCGGGCGCGGTGCTCTACGAGCTGCACGTGGGCACGTACACCCGCGAGGGCACCCTGGACGCCGCAGCCGACCGGCTGGAGCACCTGGTGGAACTGGGTGTGACCCACGTGGAGTTGATGCCGCTGTGTCCCTTCCCGGGGCGGCACGGCTGGGGCTACGAGGGGGTGTCGCTGTGGGCGGTGCACGAGCCGTACGGCGGGCCCGAGGCACTGAAACGCTTCGTCGACCGGGCGCAGGGACTGGGGCTGGGCGTCGTCCTGGACGTCGTGCACAACCACTTGGGCCCGTCGGGCAACTATCTCCCGCTGTTCGGGCCGTACTTCACGGACACACACACCACGCCGTGGGGCACGGCGGTGAACCTGGACGCGCCCGGCTCGGACGAGGTGCGCGCGTTCCTCCTCGGCAGCGCGCTGGCGTGGCTGCGGGACTACCGGATCGACGGGCTGCGGCTGGACGCGGTGCACGCGCTGTACGACACGCGCGCGTGCCACTTCCTTGAGGAGCTGTCGGCGGCCGTGGACGGCCTGGCGGCCGAGGTCGGCAGGCCGCTGTTCCTGATCGCCGAGTCGGACATGAACAACCCGCGGTTCATCACCCCGCGCGCGGAGAACGGCCTCGGGCTGCACGCCCAGTGGAACGACGACTTCCATCACGCCCTGCACACCGCGCTGACCGGGGAGTCGCAGGGCTACTACGCCGATTTCGCCCGGGCTCCGTTCGCCGCGCTCGCCAAGACGCTCACCGGCGGCTGGTTCCACGACGGCACGTACTCCAGCTTCCGGGGCCGCCGCCACGGCCGGCCGCTGGACCGCGCGCGGGTGGGCGGGCACCGGCTGCTCGGCTACAGCCAGACCCACGACCAGGTCGGCAACCGCGCCCAGGGCGACCGGCTCGCCGCGCACCTCTCCCCCGGCCTGCTGGCCTGCGCGGCCACGCTGACGCTGACCGCGCCGTTCACGCCGATGCTGTTCATGGGCGAGGAGTGGGCGGCGGGCACGCCCTGGCAGTTCTTCACCGACCACACCGACCCCGAGCTGGCCGAGGCGGTACGGCGGGGCAGGCGGCGCGAGTTCGCCGCGCACGGGTGGGCCGAGGAGGACGTGCCCGACCCGCAGGACCCGGCGACCCGGGAGCGGTCCTGTCTGGACTGGACGGAGCCGGAACGCGAACCCCACGCGCGCGTGCTGGCCTGGTACCGCCGGCTGATCGCGCTGCGCCGGGAACACCCCGACCTCACCGACCCCGACCTCGCCGACACCAAGGTCGCCTACGACGCGGACGCCCGCTGGCTGGCCTTCCGGCGCGGGGACGTACGGGTGGCGGTGAACCTGGGCAAGGAGGAGGCGGCGATCCCGCTGGGCACCGGCCGGGTGGAGGTCCTCGCCGCCTGGGACCCGGTGGAGGCACCGGGCCCCGACGGGCTGCTCCAGGTGCCCGGGGAGTCGTGCGTGGTGCTGACACAGCCCTGACGAGCCGGCGGTGCCGGCGCCGTCCTGACGGGCCGCCGCGGCCCGTCAGGGCTCCGGTTCGTCCTCCGGGAAGTCCGTCACCCGCTCCAGCAGGATCGGCTCCCAGACGCGCCGCAGCTGGGTCCGCAGCAGGAGCAGGGAGCCGGTCGTACGGCCCTCCAGGTACGCGGTGAGGCGGATGACGGTGTCGCAGCGGGCCAGCCACAGGCCGCGCAGGCAGGGGCGGGCGCCGTAGCCGGCGAGGGTGGCGGCGCGGACGGCCGCCGGGGAGCCGACGGCGACGGCGAGCCCGGCGATGTCCTCGGCCGGGTCGCCGAGGGCCGCCGCGGTCCAGTCCAGGATGCCGCGCACCCGGCCGTCGGCGCTGACCACCACGTGCGCGCCGGTCAGCCCGTGGTGGGTGAGGACGGCGGTACCGGGCTGCGCGGCGAGCTGGGCCGCGCCGGGCGGGGTGAGCTGGTGCAGCCGCGCGGCGTCGAACTCGTCGGCGGCGGCCAGCCGTTCGGCGGCGTGCACGGCCATCCGGCGCAGCGCCTCCAGCGAGCGCGGCGCGACCCGCGGCACACCGAGCGCCTCGGCCTGGCGTACGGGCACCGCGCGCAGTCCGCCGAGCAGCCCGGCGAGGTCCGCCTCGCCGACGGCGGAGACGTCGTACTCGTCGGCCGTGCCGCCGGGCACCCGGGTGTCGAGCGTGTAGGCGAGGCCCGGCGCCCAGTCGCCGTGCGCGACGCTGGTCGGCACGGCGACCGGCAGATGCGGGCGGACCACGTCGCGCAGGCGCAGTTCCCGGCGGCGGCGGACGGAGGCCTCGCGGTCCGGGGCGAGGCGCAGCACATGGCGGCCGCCGACCCACCAGGTGTGCTCGCGGTCCTCCGTCACGGGCCGCACTTCGGGCCCGCCGGTGCTGTCGTCGCCCTCCTTGAGCAGCGAACGGACCAGTCTGCGGACGGTGTCCGCGGTGGGGGTCGGTGCCTGGGTCATGGGTCGGGGGTAGCCGTTCCGGGTGTCGTCGCCAAGGGGTCTTCCGGGCCTCTCAGTCCACTATGACCATCTCACGGGTGGTGTTGTTGAGGCGGCGTCCACCGTCCTCGGTGACCGTGACGATGTCCTCGATGCGCACCCCGAAGCGGCCGGGCAGATAGACGCCGGGTTCCACGGAGAAGCACATCCCGGGCACGAGCGGCTGTTCCTCGCCCTCGATCATGTACGGCGGCTCGTGCGTGGTGACGCCGATGCCGTGCCCGGTGCGGTGGACGAAGTACTCGCCGTACCCGGCGTCCGTGATCACCGCGCGGGCCGCGCGGTCGACGTCCTGGCAGGCCACGCCCGGGCGTACGGCCTGGACGCCGGCCTCCTGGGCGGCGCGCACCACGTCGTGGACCCGGCGCTCCTCCTCGGTCGGCTCGCCGACGTGGACCGTGCGGGTGGTGTCGGAGCCGTAGCCGCCCATCAGGCCGCCGAAGTCGAGGACGACCATGTCGCCGTGCCGGATGACCCGGTCGCCGACCTCGTGGTGCGGGTTGGCGCCGTTCGGGCCGGAGCCGACGATGGTGAAGTCGACCTGGGAGTGGCCGAAGCGGCGCAGCAGACCGGCGAGGTCCTGGCCGACGTCGGACTCGCGGCGGCCGGCGAAGGGAACCTTCCGGATCTCCTCGAACGTTGCGTCCGCGGCCGCTCCGGCGGCTGCCAGGAGGTCCAGCTCGGCCGCGTCCTTCACCGCGCGGAGCATGGGCAGGGCGTCGGTGAGGGAGGCGTAGGAGGTGTCGGGGAGTGCCCGCTGGAGGCCCAGCAGGTGCATCGCCCAGGTGTTGTCGCTGATGCCGAACCGGCCGCGGTCGTCGAGGAGGCCCGCGGTGACGGCGTACGGGTCCTTCCCGTCGGTCCAGTCGCGCAGGGTCAGCGCGGCGGCGCCGGTGGCCTGCTCGGCGTCCGGGGCCTCCAGGGTGGGCACGACCAGGACGGGGTCCCGGCCGGGGGCGAGGACCAGCAGGGTGAGCCGTTCGGTGACCGCGGTGGGCGTGTAGCCGGTGAGCCACACCATGTCCGGTCCCGGGGCCACGAGCAGCCCGGCGAGACCGGCGTCGGCGGCGGAGCGCGCGGCGCGCTCCATGCGGATCCGGTAGTCGGCGGCGGTGAAGGGCGCGGGCGTACTACCGGTCATCCGGACCTCCGGGCGTGGGTGCGAGAACGGGCGGGGCGGTCGGTGTGGCGCGCCGGCGTCCCGGGCAGCACCCCTGCCCGCCCTGGCAGCACCCCTGGCCGCCCGGGCAGGGGCACGCGAGCCGGTCCCGGGGACCGGCGTCCGAGGTCCGCGGTCCGCGGTTCTCGGCCCTCGGTCCTCGGTCCGTGGCGAAGGGACTCGGCATGGGCCCATGATGACGCGCGGGACGGACGGTGACCAGCGGGTTCCGTGACGTGTGCGGGGCCGGCGAGCCCTGCGGACGCAGCTCGGTCAGGTGACCAGGCCGGGGGCCACCGACAACTGCTGGTAGCCACCGCCGCCGTGGCGCACGGTGAGCGGCACCGCCTTCCCGGAGCGGGCCCGGGCGACGGCGCGGGCGAGGTCGGCGGCGGTGTCGACCCGGGCCGCGCCGAACTGCAGCACCACGTCCCCGCGGACCAGGCCGGCCGCGTAACCGGGACCGGGCACGTGCACGCCCACCACCAGCGCGCCCGCCTTCTCGGCGTCGACGACCTCGACACCCAGGGTGGCGCCGGGCACGGCGGGAGCGGGGGCCGGTACGGCGGTGGGGGCGGCCGAGGAGGGCGACGGCGGGGCCTGGTGCCGCAGCTCGGCGAGCCGGCCCAGGCCGATCACGGTGGCGCCGACGGTGCCGATGCCGACGCCGGAGAGCACCAGCGCGGTGCCGGCGCAGACGCCGAGCAGCACGGTCCGCAGCCGCCGACCGCGCCGGGGCGCGGCGTGCGGGCGGCGGGCGGGGCCGGCGGCATCGGTGGTGCCGGCGGTGCCGTCGTCCCTCCGGTCCTGGCCGGGCATCGGCTTGGGACGCAACGCAGTCTGTTCCATGGTTCGCTCGCCTCCGGCTGGTGCTCTACCCGGAGCGGCGGTCCGCGACGAGACACGAACGAGTGAGAATGACCGAAGGCCGGCCGAGGGTAGTGAGCCCTGAGGGGGCGCGCGGGCCGATGCGCGCCCGGTGCCGTCCCCTCCGGTTCCCCCTGCGCCCCCTGCGCCCCCGGCTCACCCCACCGGCCCCGGCACGCTCACCGCCGGCCCGTTCAGAAGCCGCCGTACCACTTCCGCCGCCGCTCCTCCGGGGCTGCCGCCGTGGAGGAGTTCCGTGCGGTGGACGAGGCGGGGGGCGGTCAGGGGGACGGCGACGGTGCCGGGGACGGCCGTGGCCGCCGAGCGGGGCAGCAGGGCGAGGCCGTGCCCGGCCGCCGTGAGGGCGGTGAGGGTACGGATGTCGGTGCCCTCGTAGCGCAGGGAGGGCCGGAAGGCGCCGCCGCCCTCGGTCGCGGCGCGCAGGTGCGCGAGCGGGAGTGCCGCGTCGGGCGCGTCGAGCCAGCGGGCGTCGCGGAGGTCGCCGAGGCGCAGGCCGGGGCGGCCGGCGAGGGGATGTCCGGCGGGCAGCAGGACGCTCACGGGTTCCTCGGCGACGCCGTGCGTGGTCAGCGGTGCCACGTCGGGCAGCCGCAGCGGATCGCTCGGCGCGGCCGGCCCGTCGACGAGGCCGAGGTCCGCGGCGCCCGTGGCGACGGCGGCGGGGATCTCCGCGCGGGTGAGGACGCGCAGGGTGACGCCGGCGGGCGGGAGCGCGCCGAGGACGGCGGGGCCGAGCGCGGTCGCGGTGGTGACGAGGGTCAGGCCGTGCTGGGGCGCGGCGGCCAGGCGGACGACGTCGGCGCGGGCCGCGTCGAGCCGCAGCAGCAGCGGACCCGCGTGCTCCAGCAGCCGCTCGCCCGCTGCCGTGGGCGCGACCGGCCGGCGGGTCAGCAGCGGTGCGCCCAGGTCCTGTTCGAGGGCGGCGATGTGCTGGGAGACCGCGGACTGGGTGTAGCCCAGCTCGCGCGCGGCCTCCGAGAAGGAGGCGAGACGCGCCACGGTGACGTACGTGCGGAGCAGATGCGGGTCCATGCCGCCCAGCATGGCAGCACCTCATCAGCAGTGCTTATCGACCGTGCAGAAACCATCGTTGGACGTGAACCACCCGGCGTGCCGAGGATGGTGGCCATGATGAACACCGCCACCCTCGCCCTCGTCGGCGACCGCTCCCCGCACGTCGTCTCGCACACCCGCGTCCCGCTCCTGCTGGACGCCCTGGCCGCCCGGGACCGGCTGGTCCTGGACGCGTACTGGATCTCCTCGGAGGACGCCGCGGCCGAGGGCGCGGTACGCGGGTTCGACGCCGTGTGGGTGCTCCCGGGCAGCCCGTACCGCAGTGAGGCGGGCGTCCTCGCGGCCGTGCGCACCGCGCGCGAGGAGGGCATCCCGTTCCTGGGCACGTGCGGCGGCTTCCAGCACGCGCTGCTGGAGTACGCCCGGAACGCGTGCGGGCTGACCGGAGTGGCGCACGCCGAGAACGACCCGGCCGCCGAGGATCCGCTCATCGAGCCGCTGGCCTGCTCGCTGGTGGGTCACGAGGCCGCGGTGGCGGTCGAACCCGGCTCGCTCGCCGCGTCCGCGATCGGCTCGGCGCGCACGGTGGAGCGGTACTTCTGCGCCTACGGCCCCACGCGCCACCTCGACACGCTCCGCGCCCACGGACTGCGGTTCTCCGGCCACGACGAGGACGGCCGGGTCCGGATGGCCGAGCTGCCCGGCCATCCGTTCTTCCTCGCCTCGCTGTTCCAGCCGGAGCTGGCCGGCGACGGCTCGCAGCCGCACCCGATGATCCGGGCGCTGGCGCGCGCCGCGGTCGAACACGCGGCGTCCGGGACCGTCGCCCGGCCGGTGTGATCTCCCGGCTGCCGTCACCCGCGGCGGCCCCGGAGGGCCGTCAGCCCGTGTGGCCCTCGCCGTGGCCGCCGTGCGCCCCGCCGTGGTCGAACTTCAGGGCCTCCGGCGGCATGACGACGAAGGGCCGCATCATGCCCATGTCCTCGTGCTCCAGCAGGTGACAGTGGTACATGAACCGGCCGTACGCGCCGTCGAAGCGGCCCATGACCCGCAGCAGCTGGCTGCCCGGAACCCGGAAGACGTCCTTGTGGCCGCCCTCGTTGGGCGCGAGCGGTATCGCCGTCCCCGCGTCGTACCGGATCGGGGTGCGGGTGCCGCCGACCGCCGGATCGAAGCCTGAGACGTCGTAGGCGTCCCGGCCCAGCAGCTGGAAGTCGGCCAGGTGGATGTGCATGGGGTGCACGATGGGCGCGAGGTTGAGGAAGCTCCACTGCTCGTAACTGCCCTCGGCGATGGTGAAGCCGAGCCCGTCGTTGAAGGTCCGCGCGGTGCGGCGGTACGTCTTCGTGGTGCCGTCGGGGCCGGTGACCTGGACGATGCCCTCGGCCGGCAAGCGCAGCCCGGAGGCGTCCTGGACCTCGGTCATCTCCCAGATCTCGGGGTGCCCGCCGGCGCCCTTGGTGGCGGGCGGGGTGAGCAGGACCAGGCGGTGGCCGTGCGGGATGTCGTGGGTGAGGCGGCGGAAGGAGTTGGAGAGCACCTGCGGCAGTTCGAAGGTGTCCTCCTCGCACGTGTCCCGGACCCGGAACTCCAGCACGTCCGGGCAGGGCACGTCACCGGCCGGGTCGGGCACGCCCGCGGGCTGGTTGCGGCCCTTGTTCACCAGGCGGAGGGTGCGCCCGGCCAGGCCGCGGAAGTCCACCAGCAGGTCGAAGCGCTCGGCCGGCGCGGCGGTGAGGGCGGGCAGCCGCTCGTCGAAGTCGACCGGCACCGGGCGCGGCAGCAGCCCTCCGTCGCTGCCGATCTGGTGGACGATGCCCGGCACCGGCTCGCCGTCCTCGTCGATGAGGACGAGCTCGAAGATGCGCGCGTTGGAGGCGTTGACCAGCCGGAAGCGGTACCAGGCCGGGTCCACGTCGGCGTGGGGCCAGATGCGGCCGTTGACCGTGGTGTACGGGCCGCTGAACGGGATGGAGACCGGCTTGCCCGTCTCCGGGTTCTTCTCCTGGACGACCACCGTCTTGTGCAGCAGCCGGCCGTTGAGGCGGCCGTCCTCGTCGGTGTCGAGGTTGCGGTCGGCGATGAGCAGCGGGATCTCGCGCTCGCCGGAGGGCAGGCGGAGGGCGTCCTCCTCGTCGTCCCGGACGAGGTAGGTGCCGTACAGGCCCGCCATCACGTTCCACCGGGTGATGTTCATGGCGTGGTCGTGGTACCACCACTGCACCGCCTGGTGGTCGTTCGGGTACTCCGACAGCTGGGCGTCGCCGTGGCCGACGGCGTTGTCCGCCCAGCCGTCGTTGCCCCCGCCGGTCTGCGCGCCGTGCAGGTGGGTCACCGACCAGGCGGGCAGGGCGGCGACGTCCTTGTCCGGCTCGACGCCCTCGCGGCCGGGCTCGGTGGTGGCCTGCGGACGGCCGTCGGTGCGCAGCGGCACCTCCGCCGAGGTGACCGGGTACTCGCTGTCCCTGGGGATGCGGTTGGTCCAGGCGATGCGGACGCGCTGTCCGCGCCGCACCTCGATGGTCGGGCCCGGTACGTGCCCGTCGTAACCCCACATCAGGGTCGGCGGGAGCTGCGGGTGCAGGCGCACCCAGGTCGGGCGCAGCGCGATCTCGGTCTCGCGCAGGACGTCGCCGTGGGCGGGCCGCAGGAGAGGCGGCACGGTTAACGGCGCCGCGTACGGCGTCAGTTCGCGCGCGGCGGACGCCTTCTCCCCCGTGGGCTCTTCGGTGAGCCTCTCGATGGTCTCGGTCAAGGCCGAGCACCCCCCGTGTCCGTGGTCTGTTGTTCCCCTTACTCCACAGGACTGCCGAGGACTCACCGAAGTTCCCTGAATGCCCCATTCCGTACGAGAAGTTTCGGTGACCTTCAGCCGAGCGTCAGGGCCGGCACGGCGGGTGCGCGGTCGGGCAGGAAGCCGTGGGCGCGGCGGCCGAGCCACTCGGCCCTGTAGCGGTCGACGCTCCGGTGCCAGTGGAAGATGCCGGCCAGCCAGTTCTGCAGGTCGAGCACATAGCCGGCCATCGCGGTCCGCGCCTCCCGCGACAGCCGGAAGTCGTCGTAGAGCACCGGGAGTTCGTGTTGGATCACGTGCTCGAACTGCTCCATGCGCTGGGTCATGAGGTCGTGGACGACGGCGAGCGCGGCCGGGTAGTCCACGCCGAAAAAGTTCTGCACGACGAGGACGGAGTTGTGGATCTCGCCCTCGTACTCGATCTCCTTCTGGTACGAGAAGACGTCGTTGAGCAGGCAGCCGTAGTCGATGGCGGCGTTCTCCAGGGAGCGCACCGGGCCGCTGGCGTACACCTCGGCGGGGATCGCCGGGCTGCCCATCCGGCACAGGGCCAGGGTGAGGTCGGAACCGAAGGTGGAGCGCCGCATCTCCAGGTAGTCGACCGGGTCGGGAACGCGGTTCTGGAGCTGGTTGGACAGCTCCCACACCCAGCTCTCGGTCATGGTGTCGACGGCCGCCTTGAGGGTGCGCCGCTGGTCGGGGGTCATCTCGGCCGTGGTGCGCGCCCAGAGGTCGGTCAGCGCGCGTTCCATGGCGTCGCCGGGGACGACCGCCGGTTCGCCCTCGACGGGCATGCACTGCGACAGCCGGGCCGTGGTCAGGCGGGCGGCGGCCAGGTCCCTGCGGTGGCCGTAGACGAGCGGGTAGTAGTCGTCGCCGTAGGTTCCCCAGGCGAGCCACTGGGTGCTGAGGTCGAGCACCTCGGGGGTGGCGTCCGGGTCCAGGCCGGCGGCGCACAGGGCGAGGTCGTAGGCGGCGAGCTTGTCCTCGTCCCAGACGCCCTCCTGGAGGATGCCCATGCGGTGGCACCAGCCCACGAGGTGGCCGCGGGCCGAGTCCAGGTGGGGGCTGAGCTGCACCTCGAAGGGCATGTACAGGTCGGGGACGCGGGACGGGCCGACCTTCCGGTAGGGCACGTGGGAGTAGGCGCGCAGGCGTTCCTGGGCGGCCGAGGCGAGGAGTGCGCCGACGTCGGCGGCGGAGGTGCCGGGTCCGCTCTTCAGCTGCCAGGGCGAGCCGGGCCGCGCGCCCTTGTTCATGTACCGGCTGGAGCGCATGTGCCACTCGTGGCCGCCGGACTGCCAGTCCTGGAGTCCCTTGGTGTAGGCGGCGACCGCGGCGACCTCGCCGGGGGTGAGGCCCTTCTCCAGGGCCACGGCGGGGACCTCGGTGAGCGCGGTGTGCTCGAACTGGTGCAGCCGGGAGGTGAGGACGTCGTTGACGATGTCGGCGGCCTCCTGCGTGGTGCAGCCGAAGAACTTCTCCAGGACGAGCACGCCGTTGCTGTTCTCGCCCTCGTCCTCGACCTCGCGCTGGTAGGAGAACAGGTCGTTGCGCAGGTGGACGGCGTCGGAGAAGGCCTCCATGAGGACGCGCAGCGGCCGGGTGCCGGCGACCGCGGCGGGCACCTCGGCGGTCGCGTACTCCACGAGTCCGGACGACCAGGGCGCGCCGCCGACCTTGCGGCGCATCTCGATGTACTCGACGGGGTTGGCGATCCGCCCCTCGTTGATGTTGGACAGCTCCCACATCGACTCGTTGAGCAGGTGCTCGGTGGCGACGGAGAAGCGGCGCCGCCAGTCCACGGACATCGACGGCACGGTCCGCGCCCAGAGGTCCCTCAGCCCGGCCTCCACCGGATTCTCCGGCTGCGGCACGGGGGTGGCGAGGTCGAGCGGCATGAACAGCGGCAGGCGGTCCAAATGCGCCTTGCCGGCGACCCGGTCCTGGGTGCGCTTGTACATGTCGAGGAAGTGGTCGTCGAAGAAGAACACCCACACGTACCAGTCGGTGATCAGGGAGAGGGCGGGTCCGTCGCAGTCGGGATGGGTGTAGGCGCACAGGAGGCCGTAGTCGTGCGCCTCCAGGTCGGCCTGGTCCCAGATTCCGGAGCCCTCCAGCATGCCCATCTGCCGTGCCCACGCGGTCGAGTGGGCACGGGCCTCGTCCAGGTGCGGGTTGAGCCGGGCCGGGTACGGCATGTAGAAGTGCGGGAGTTCGAACGGCTGCGTCATGGCCGGGCCCTACCCGGGGTCCCGGATCTCCATCCGCACGCCGGCACATGATCACACCATCGCGTGAACGGCCCACGGAACCTGGAACTCCGGCGGGGGTTTGTGGCGTTGGTGCTCTTGCCGTGCCCGCGCGCGGGGGCCACGGTAAGCGCATGACCTCCTTCGTACTGCCCCACGAGGTGCACGGCGACGGCGCCCACAAGGTGTTCGCCGTGCACGGCTGGTTCGCCGACCGGTCGGCCTACGCGGCCGTCCTGCCGGACCTGGACCGCGCGTCCTTCGCCTACGCGCTGGTCGATCTGCGCGGCTACGGCGAGGCCCGGGACGCCACGGGCGCGTACACGACGGCCGAGGCGGCCGGGGACCTGGTGGAGCTGGCGGACCGGCTCGGCTGGGAGCGGTTCTCGGTGGTCGGGCACTCCATGGGCGGTGCGGTGGCGCAGCGGCTGCTCGCCGTGGCCCCGCACCGGGTCCGCCGGATCGTCGGCGTGTCGCCGGTGCCCGCCTCGGGCATGCCGCTGGCCGGTGAGCAGGGGGCGTTGTTCACGGAGGCGGCGCACCGGGCGGAGTACCGGCGGGCGATCATCGACGTCACCACCGGGGGCCGCCGGCCCGCCGCCTGGCTGGACCGGATGGTCGCCCGCTCGCTGGAGCGCAGCGACGCCAAGGCGTTCCGGGCCTGGCTGGACTCGTGGGCGGGCGAGGACTTCAGCGCGGACGTCGTGGGCAGCGAGGTGCCGGCGCTCGCCGTGGCCGGCGCGCTCGACCCCGCCTTGTCGCCGGAGGTCATGCGGCAGACGTGGATGTCCTGGTACCCGCGCGCGCGGCTCGCCGTACTGGCCGGCGCCGGCCACTACGCCATGGACGAGACCCCGCTGGAGCTGATCCGCGCCGTCGAGGACTTCCTGCGGGCGGACGGGACCGACGGGACCGACGGGACGGATGCGGCACGGGAGGCGGTCCCGGCCAACGCTGCGGTCGAAGCGAGCGACGCGGTCGGCACGGTCGAGGCGGCCGAAGCCGGCGGAGCGGTCGAGGGCCGGCCCCGGGTGGTCGGGGAACACGAGGGCGAGCCGGCGTGAGCGTGCGCGAGGCGCCGCCGGTCCCGGACGTCTTCGACCCGCGCCGGTACGCCGCCGGGGTGCCCTACGACGCCTACCGCGTGCTGCGCGACCACCATCCGGTGGCCTGGCAGGAGGAGCCGGAGGTGCTGGGCTGGCCGGCCGGGCCCGGGTTCTGGGCGGTGACCCGGCACGCGGACGTCGTCCGTGTGCTGAAGGACGCGGGGACGTACTCCTCGTACGCCGGTGCGACGCAGATCCGCGATCCGGACCCGGAGGACCTGCCGTTCATCCGGCGGATGATGCTCAACCAGGATCCGCCGGCGCACGGGCGGCTGCGCCGGCTGGTGAGCCGTGCCTTCACGCCGGGGCGCGTCGAGCGGTTCGCGGAGGTCGCCCGGGAGCGGGCGCGCATGCTGCTCGCGGGCGCCCTGGCGGCGGCGCGGGAGGGGGACGGCACGGTCGATCTGGTGGCCGCGGTCACGGACGAGTACGCCCTGCTGAACCTGGCGGATCTGCTGGGCGTCCCGGACGGCGACCGGCATCTGCTGCTGCACTGGACGCAGCGGGTCATCGGCTACCAGGATCCCGACGAGGCCGGTCCGCCGGTGCGGGACGGGGCGGGCAGGCCGGTGAACCCACGGTCACCGGCGATGCTGCGGGACATGTTCGCCTACGCCGGCCAACTCGCCGCGCACAAGCGACGGCACCCCGCCGACGACATCATGACGGCGCTCGCCCACGAAGCCGAACTGGCCGGCGCCGAACTGGAGATGTTCTTCTTCCTGCTCACCGTGGCGGGCAACGACACCGTGCGCAGCGCGGCCCCGGGCGGGCTGCTGGCGCTCGCGGAGCATCCGGAGGCGTACGAGCTGCTGCGCGCCGGGAAGGTGGGCGTACCGTCGGCCGTGGACGAGCTGCTGCGCTGGCATCCGCCGGTGCTGACGTTCCGGCGGACGGCCGTGCGGGACACCGAGCTGGCGGGCCGGGCGGTCCGGGCGGGCGACAAGGTCGTGGTGTTCCACGCCTCGGCCAACCGGGACGAGCGTGTCTTCGCCCGTCCCGGAAGGCTCGACCTCGCCCGTTCCCCCAATCCGCACGTCTCCTTCGGGGACGGCCCGCACGTCTGCCTGGGCGCCCACTTCGCCCGGTTGCAGCTGCGGCTGCTCCACGAGGAGGTGCTGCGGGCGCTGCCCGGGCCGCCGCGGCCCGCCGGACCGGCCGGGCGGCTGGTGTCGAACTTCATCAACGGCGTCAAGTCACTGCCGGTGAGCATCGCCTGACGGGTCGGTCTGGATCAGCGCGTGCGTGCCGCTCGTCCGCCAGGCCCGCCCCTCGGCCTCCTCCAGCGCGGCCTCGGTGGCGGGTGTGAGCCCGGTGATCACGTCGGATTTGAGGGTGCGCAGCGCGGCGACCGGGCCGGGGAAGTACGCGGTCGTCTCGCGGAAGGGCGTGGTGGGCGGCCACAGCCGGTCGCCCACCAGGCGGCGGTAGTTGAGGTCGCCCTTGACGACGGTCAGCGTGGCCGCGGCGAACTCGGCGCGCAGGTCGCCGGGCATCGCGCTGTAGGGCAGCGGGGCGCAGGAGAAGGGGTGGGCGCGGACGGTGAGCCGGCCGTCGGCCAGGGCGGACCAGAGCGCACGCCCGTACTCGGCGGCCGCGCCCGGGGCCGCGCGCAGCCGGTGCAGGGCGTCGACCACGTCGGCGGTGGTGGCGTCGGAGACGTAGTACGGGTACGGCTTGACGTGCAGGACCGCCCGCGCGGCCCGGCCCTCGGTGAGGAGGTGGGCGATCAGCAGCAGGTCGGGGACGAGTTCGCGGCCCGCGTTGTCCGCGACGAGCAGGAGCGTGCCCGCTCCGCCGGGCGGGAGCAGCGACCAGAGGGTGTCGCTGTCGTCGGCGACCAGCGCGGGGGCCGGCTCGCGGGCCTCGGCGCCCGCGGCGGAGAGCCGGAAGCCGAGGTCGGCGCGGTTGCCCCACAGCGAGCCGTGCAGCAGCGCGCGGGCCCGCTCCTGTTCCGGCAGGTCGCGCAGGCCGTCCAGGGCGGCGAGTTCCTCGTCGGTCTCCGGGGCGTCGAGTTCGGCGCGTTTGAAGGGGCGGAAGGGGTCGATGCCCTGCCAGGCGCCCGGGCCGAACCAGCCGACGGCGTCCAGGAGCCGGCGGTAGAAGTAGCTCTCGGACCACAGCCAGGGCACGTCGTACCAGGACCGGCCGGCGTACTCGGCCAGGCCCCAGCCGTGCCACCGGTCCCGGTCGGGGGCGTCGGCGGGAAGCGGCTCGATCGTCCCCCGGGTGCAGCTCGTCAGCAGCTCGTCCAGCGCCGTGTGCTGCCCGGGTCCGTACGGGAAGGCCTCCCGTACCTGCCGGATGATCGCGGGGTGCCGCTCGGCCAGCACGCTGTGCGGGAACGAGCCGGGCGCGTTGCCGAGGATCACGGGTGCGAAGGGGGTGTCGGGCATGTCCGTCACGGTATCGCGGGTGTCAGGCGGCGCGGATCTCCCGCTCCAGCTGCGTGGCGAGGGTGACGTAGCGGGGTCGGCGGTGCACCGGCACGAGGCCGCGGATCATGAGGTGCCACATCTCGGCGACTCTCCGCGGCAGCCGTCCGACGGGTTCCAGCGAGCGGCCGGCGACCCGGGTGCCGATGAAGAAGCAGACGAGGGAGTGGGCGACGGCACCGACGTCGAGATCGCCGTGGACGTCGGCCTCCCGGACCGCTCCGCCGAACTTGCGGGTGGCGAACTCCAGCCACTCGGTGAACGGGTGCCGCAGCGGCGGCCGTACGGCGATGTCGGCGGCGGCGAGGCGCAGTCCGGCGCGCGGCACGGGGTCCTCCACGGCGAGCCGTGCGATCCCGAACGTGGTGCGCATCAGGGCCTCCAGCGAGGAGCAGCCGCGGCTCTCCACGTCGGCCACGAGCTGTTGCGCGGCCCTGGCCTGGAGTTCCAGGATGGCGTGGGCCAGGTCCTCCTTGGCGGCGAAGTGGAAGTAGAGGGCGCCTTTGGTGACCTTCGCGTGTGCGACGATGTCGCTCAGGCTGGTGGATTCGTAGCCATACCGGTCGAACAGGTCGGCGGCGGCAGTGATGATCGTTGTCCGAGTCTGCTCAGCGCGTAACTGCCTCGCCATCCTGGGACCCCTCCTCGCATCTCGACGAACAGGACATGCGGTTTGTTTTAACCCCTTGCATACGATAACTCACCTAGGGGCGACGGGAGTCCGGCATGCCCCCGCCCGCGTCCCGACACGTGTCAGCGCCACGCACGGCACCGACCGGCCGCTTCGTCCTGTGCGAACGGGCGAGCCCACGGCGGTCCCCCCTCGATGCCGGCCGGTGCCGGCAGCCTCGTGACGACGGATGCCGCCCCCATGATCGCCACGATACGAGGCGAACGGCCGGCTCCTCAACGGGTTGTGGGAGCAGGCGCAAAACAGCCGAACCGGTCGGTGCTTTCACGCCCCCCGCGCGCGGGCGCGCCGGCAGCCTGAACACGGCGGGCGCCGGTGCCGTACTGGACGCCGCAGACCCGTTCCCGCGCCCGCCGAGGAGACCCGGATGACCCGGATGACCGTCCGCCTGAGCGTCAGGGCGGCCGCCGCGACGGCACCGCTCCTGCTGCTGCCCTGGGCTGCGGGAACCGCCCGGGCGCACGGCGCCCCGACGGACCCGGTCGGCCGGGTCTACGCCTGCTCGCCCGGGGGCGGCGCGGTCGGGACGGCGGCCTGCCGGGCCGCGATCGCGGCGAACGGCGCTCCGTTCACCGCCTGGGACAACCTGCGTGTGGCGGGGGTGGACGGCCGTGACCGTGAGGTGATTCCGGACGGCCGGCTGTGCAGCGGCAACCTGCCGGCCTACCGGGGCCTGGACCTGCCCCGGCGGGACTGGCCGGCGACGCGGCTGGCACCGGGCGGCCGGCTCACGCTGACCTACGCCTCGACCATCGCGCACACGGGCACGTTCCGGCTGTACCTGACCAAGCCGGGGTACGACCCGTCGAGACCGTTGACCTGGTCCGATCTGCCGGAGCGGCCGTTCGCCTCGGTCACGGACCCGCCGCTGCGCGACGGGGCGTACCACCTGCGCGCCACGCTGCCGGCCGACCGGACGGGGCGTCAGGTGCTGTACACGGTCTGGCAGAACAGCAGTACGCCGGACACGTACTACGCGTGTTCCGACGTGGTGTTCCCGGAACGCGGGAAGGCCGGCGGGGCGGTACGGTCGTCCGCGCGGCCGGAGGCGGCGCCGAGCGGACCGGCGTCGCCGGAACCACGGACGTCACCCGGGGTGAGCGCCCCGGCGGAGGACGCGGTACCGGCCGCGGGCGGAAACGGTGGGCGGTCCGAGGGCACCGCCGGTGACCGGACCGGGGTCACGGAGGCCACGCCCGGCGGCTCGGGGCCCTCGGCGCCACTACTGGCGGGCGGCGCCGCCGCGGTGCTGCTGCTCACCGGGGGCGCCGCCCTCATGTTCCGGCTACGGCGTCTGCGACGACGTTGAACCGGACGCTCTGGTCGGTCAGTTGACGTAGACCCGGGCACCCGCGTCGGTCACGGGGGCGTACTTGGCGGTGAAGTAGCCGTTGGCGAAGCACAGCGAGGAGCCGGAGACCTTGCTGAACTGCTGGTTGGTGAAGTTGATGCTGCTGTCGGCGTTGTCGGCCCTGCCGGTCAGCTTGGGCGCCTGGTAGACGCAGGTGACGCTGCCGAGCAGGGTGCGCAGCTGCACCGTGGCCTGGATGGCGGAGCCGCTCGGGGGCGAGACGGTGAGGGTGCCGGCCGAGGTGATCGTCGCGGAGTACGGCAGGTTGTTGATGGTGATGCCGTTGACGCCGAGGACACCGGTGACGTTGCTGGTGCAGGTGGCACTGTCGAAGGTGTGGGCGGTGACGGACTCGGTGGCGGTGCCGGGCGCGGCCGGGTTGGCGGTGGCCTTGGCGGTGAACTGGGAGCCCGTGCACTTCACGCCACTGGTGCCGGTCGCGCTGGAGTAGAAGGTGGCGGAGGTGCCGGAGGCCAGGGGCGCGGTCAGGGTGTCGCCGACGGCGACCGCGGTGCCGCCGGTGCCGCCGGTGGTGAGGACCGTGCCGGCCGCGGAGGCCGGGGCGGCCCAGGTGAGGGCGAGCGCCGTGGCGGTGCCGGCGACGACGAGGAGGGAACGCGTGCGCATGCGGGTGCCTCTCTTCCGTGTGGGGGGACAGCTGGGGTGAGGTGGGGGGTGGCGGGTGGAGCGGAGGATGCCGCCGGCGCAGGGCCGTAGCGCCTTCTCCGTACGCGGCGGACCCGCGACGGCGGCACACCGGGCACCGGTCGAAGGCCTCGGGGGAAGGCCTCCGGCTGGGCCGGACAAGGGGCGGCCGGGCACGGAAAGAGACAGGGGAACGACCGTGCCGGTGCCGCGGTGCGAGGTGGAGCGGTTGCCGTGACAGGGCCGGGAACGCGGCCGGTGCCGCGAGGACGCGGGTGGTGCCACGCCGGGAACGCGACGGATGCCGCTTGCTGGATCCGGCGCCACGGATCCGGGGAAACAGGGGAAGTTGTAGACCTCGTCAACCGTCAACGTCAAGGAGGGGAAAGGGAGTTGTGGCAGGCGGAAACGGCCCGCGCACATCCGACACCCTTTTTTCACATCTCCCTTGACCCCTGAAAGTAACCGGCGGTAACTTCCTCGAAAGGCTACTGCCGCGTAACGAGAAAGCCCTTGCGCCCGCCGGGAGTTGCGAGGAGGCGTGCGCGGCATCCGCTGTCCGCGCCAGGACACCGCGCCACTGAAGCCCAACCCGCATTGATCCATGCCCATGGGAGCAGACATGGCCTCGTCCCCGGACGTCCCGTCCACCGGCAACACCCCCGAGAACCCGGGAAGCGACACCTCTTCCGACACCCCCGACGTCCCCGGCACCACCTCCGGCGGCGAGAGACGGGGACGCGTCCGGGCCCGTCGGGCCGCGGTGATGGCGGTACCCGCCACCCTGGTCGCCGCGGGTCTCGCGGTCCTCACCGCGCAGGGAGCGCTGGGCGTGCAGTTCGCCATCTCCGGGATGCCGTTCACGGTCACCGCGACCGAACTGAACGGCACCGGTTTCGAGCAGTTCGGCGGGCTCGACAACATGGCGGAGGGCAGCCCGAACGCCGGCGACACCGGCGGCCAGGTGCTCATCGTCACCTCCGCGATCAAGCACGCCACGCTCACCAAGCTGTGCCAGAGCGTCGACCTCGGCGGGACCAACCTGCTGATCACCGCGGGCAGCGGGGCGGAGAAGGTCAGCGCGACCGACCTGACCACCGACTCCACCGAGCTGTCCGGTGACGCGGCGTTCAAGAACATCGAGATCGGCACCGACGCCAGCACGTTGACCAAGGCGGGCGTGAAGGGTCCGATCGGCGTCTTCAGCCAGCAGGCCGACACCGTGCGGATCGCCAACCTGCGGCAGACCAACTACGCGACGACGGCGGGTGTGTTCAAGCTGCCGGGCCTCAAGCTGCGCTTCAGCGACTCGGGCTGCTGATCGCCGTGCCGGACCGTCCACGTCGGGGACCGAGGCTCGCCTTCCGCGGATGGCGGGCCCGCCGGCCGTTCTGGGGCGGGCTGCTGCTCGCCCTCGGCGGCGGCGAGATCCTGCTCACCGAGAAGGCCTCGCTGAAGGTCGTCCTGCACATCGGCATGCAGGGCCTGGCCGGCTATCTGCTGCCGGGCCTCATGATCCTGCTGGGCCTGCTGATCCTCTTCAACCCCGCCCAGCGGCTCTTCTACTCCATCACCGGCATCCTGCTCTCCCTGGGCAGCTGGCTCACCTCCAACCTGGGCGGCTTCTTCATCGGCCTCCTCCTCGGCGCCACCGGCAGCTGCCTCGCCTTCGGCTGGCTCCCGGACCAGGAACCCCGCGTGAGCCGCCGCGAACGCCGCAAGCGGGAGCGCGCCGCGGGTCACACCCTCCGGTCCGAGAGGGCGGAGGGGGCGGAGGGGGCTGCCTGAGGGGCCGTACGCGAGCGCCTCCACCCCGGGACGCAAGCAGCCGACCCGAACGCGCCCGTCGTCACCGAGCACGGGGAGCGTGTGAGGCACGCGGAGCACGGAGGCGGCACCCCGGGTGCCGGCGGCCGCCGAGACCGGGCCGAGGCGGGGCGAGCCGGGCCGCGCGGGACCACGGTGGAGCTCCGGGAGGAGACTCCCCCGGCGGGCTCGGAGACCGCGGAATCGGCGCGTCCAAGGGCGGCGGAGTCGGCAGGCTCAGAGGCCGCGGAGCCGGGGGCCGGGGACGGCGGCGGGCTCCTCCTTCTCTTCGAGACGGCCGAGGAGGAGTCGTACGACCTCGGCGACGGCGGCCTGTTCGACGGTGTCGACGAAGTGCCCCTGGCGGCGGCCCTCGCGGCGGGAGCGGACGAGGCCGGCGAGCCTGAGCATGCTCGGATGCCGACGACGGCGGGCAGCACACCGCCGACCCGCTCGCGAGTCCGGTCACGTCGCTCTCACCCTGGGCCGGCGCCCAGGCGATGTGCAGCCGGGCGGGCGCGGCGAGCAGTCCGAAGACGGCGGCCACCCCGGCGAGGGCCTCGGCGGAGGGACCCTAGGGGCCGGCCCCGGACCCAGTCGCCACTGTCGCCCCCCTCCCGCCGCGTCGTCGCTGTGCGCCGACCGTGTCCGCCGTGTGCGCGGAATCAGTCCGGATCTCCGGAACTCTCCGGCCTCCCCAATCGTTTCTACAAAACTGTAGAAGCTATCTTCTACAGTGCCGTAGAAATTCCCCGCCGGGATGCTGCCGGAGCATCAGGCGGCCGATACGAGGAGCGCACATGGCCCTGTGGGACCGCATCAAGGAGTCGGCGTCACAGATGCAGACCCAGTTGGTGGCGAAGAAGAACGACCTGAAGAGCGGCGCGTTCCGTGATGCGAGCATGGCGATGTGCGCGCTCGTGGCGGCCGCCGACGGGACGGTGGACCCCTCGGAGCGGCAGCGGGTGGCCCAGCTCATCGGCACCAACGAGGTGTTGCAGAACTTCCCGGCGGACGACCTCCGCCGCCGTTTCGAACAAAACCTGGACAAACTGACGGCGGACTTCGCCTTCGGCAAGGTGAGCGTGCTGCAGGAGATCGCCAAGGCCAAGAAGAAGCCCGCCGAGGCACGGGCCGTCGTCCAGATCGGCATCGTCATCGGCGGCGCCGACGGCGACTTCGACAAGGACGAGCAGGCCGTGGTGCGGGAGGCGTGCTACGCACTGGACCTGCCGCCGCACGAGTTCGACCTCTGAGCCCTCCGAGCACCGCGCGGAGCGCGAGGATGGGGGCATGCTCGACGACCTCGACCGTGCCCTCATCCACGCCCTGCACCTGGACGGCCGGGCTCCGTTCAGCAGGATCGCCGAGGTCCTCGGAGTCTCGGCGCAGACGGTCGCCCGACGCTACCGCCGGCTGCGCACCGAGGCGGGCTGCGAGTGGTGGGCCTGTCCGACCCGCACCGGGCGGGCCGGGCCCAGTGGCTCGTCCGGCTGACGGCGACGGCGAGGTCCGCGCGGGAGATCGCCGGGGCGCTGGTGCGGCGGCCGGACACCTCTTGGGTGAAGCTCACCTCCGGCGGCACCGAGATCACGGCGGTCGTCCACGCCCCCGCCGAGGACGCCTCCGCCGGCTCCCTGCTGCTGCACGACATACCGCGCACCGGCGGTGTCACCGCGGTCTCCGCACACTGCCTGGCGGCACGTCCGCGGTGGTTCCTGGTCGTTCGGTCCGTTCGGTCGTTCCGGTCGGCCGGGGCGCCCGGGCCGTTCCGGGCGCCCGGGATGCTCCGGTCGCCCGGGACGTTCCGGTCGGTCGAGGCGTCCGGTCGCCCGGGTCGTTCAGTCGCTCGCGGGGCGGGCGCGCGGCGCCCGGGTCGTCCAGGCTGGTCCGGGCCCGGTGCGTCAGTTCAGGCCCGCGGACTCCAGCCAGGCCTTGGCGACGTCCAGCGGGTCCTTGTTGTCCGCCTGCACCTGGGTGTCCAGCTTCAGCAGGGTCGCGGTGTCGAGCTTGGCGGATACCGCGTTGAGCGCGTCCACGCCCTTCTCGGACAGCGCGCTCTTGTAGACGAGCGGCTGGACGTTCTCGAAGCCGAAGAGGTTCTTCGGGTCCTGCAGGACGACGAACTTCTCCTTGGAGATGTTCGGGTCCGTGGTGAAGAGGTCCGCGGCCTGCACGGCGTCCTTCTTCAGCGCCGCCAGGGTGAGCGGGCCGCCCGCGTCCAGCGCCTTGAAGGACTTGAACTCCACGCCGTAGACGGACTTCAGGCCGACCAGGCCCTGATGCCGGGTCTGGAACTCCGGCGAGGCGCCGATGACCAGGTCCCCGGCGACGTCCTTGAGGTCGGCGATGGTGGAGTTCTCGGTGAGGTGGTACTTCTTCGCGGTGGCCGCGTTGACCGTGACCGAGTCCTTGTCCTCCGCCGCCGCCGGGTTCAGCAGCGTGAGCTTGGAGTCCAGCTTGGCGTCGATGGCCTCGGTGGTCGCGCCGAGGGTCTTCGGGGTGGCCTTCGGGTCGAGGTAGGCCAGCAGCGCCCCGTTGTACTCGGGCAGGACCGAGACGGAACCGTTCTTGATCAGGCCGTAGGTGGTTTCGCGGCTGCCGATGTTCGGCTTGTAGGTGACCTTGATCCCCTTGGCCTTGAGCGCCTCACCGTAGATGTCGGCGAGCAGGGTGCTCTCGGGGAAGTTGTTGGATCCGACGACGACGCTGTCGCCGCTCGCCTTGCCCTCCGTGAGGGGGTTGCCGCCCTTGTCGTCCTTGGAGGAACAGCCCGCCAGCAAGGCCGTCGCCGCCGCGAGGGCGACCGCCGCCGCGCCTCGGTTCCTCCGGATGGACCTGCTGATGTGGGTCGTGTAAGTCACCCACTGATCCAATCCAGCGCGTTCTCGGTCAGTCAAGGCCCTCAGATCACCGATTGGCCTCGATCTGGGACAAGTTGTGCGCGCGGGGCGGTGCCTTCGTAACGGATTCTTGATGAAAGGTGGGCTGATCCCCTCCTCAACGGGCCTGTAGTCTCAGGCCACTTGGAATCGAACACAGCGGTGCGCAGGGCCGCTTCGGTGTCGTGACAGCACGAGGGAGGCCCGGTGTCCACGAACGAGGTGGACGCACCCGTCCGGCATGCACCCGTCCGGCACGCCCCCGCGCAGGGCCGCGCACGAGCGGCGTTCGCCGACCGCTGGCCCTTCCGGCGCAAACTCAACCTCCTCGTCGGCATCCCCCTCGCGGTCATCGCGGTCCTGCTGGCGTACCTCTTCACCGACCTGGTGCGGCAGTCGTCCGGCGCGGCCTCCGCGGCCCGGCTGGTACGGGACAGCGCGCAGGTGGCACGGCTGGTGGACCGGGTGGAGGCCGAGCACCAGCAGGCCATCCTGCTCTCCACGCGCTACGAGTCCGGGGACGCGCGGCCGTCGACGTCCGCCTACCGCGCCGCACAGCGCGCCGTCGACTCCCAGGTGACCAGGGTGCGCGAGACCTTCGGCGGCCGGCTGCCGGAGAGCGAGGCGCAGGCCCTGCGCGGAGTCGAGGGCCTCACCAGCCTGCGCGGCTCGGTGGAGCAGTCGTACCTGCCCGCCGACAACATCGACCCGGCCTACGCGGGCGCCGCCCAGAGCCTGATCGACGGCCTCGGGCTCGACCGCGACGCCGACCTCGCCGACACCTTCACCGGCAGCCTGCTGGACTCCCTGCTGCGCGCCGACGCCGCCCACGGCGCCTTCGAGACCAACGTGTTCGCCGCCACCACGGGCGACACCAACGCGCTGATCGAGTTCACCAGCGCGGTCGGCGCCTACGACCTCTACACCCACCAGGCCGAACGCTTCGGCCGGTTCGCCACCGAGGCCCAGGCCGAGCGGCTCTCCGCCATCGAACACACCCAGGCGCAGCGGGAGATCTCCGAGGCGTACGCCGAACTCCAGGTCGGCATCGGCCGGTTGCAGTCGGAGGACCAGGAGCGTCTGCGCCGGTCGGTGCGGGACGCGCTGGGCGACTACCCCGCCTACCCCGAACAGGCCGCCGCCCGGCTGAGGATCACCACCGCGCTGATCGGCCAGATCGCCGACCGCGCCGACGGTGCCGCCGACAGCGCCCGCTGGCGGGCCGGACTGCTGCTGAGCGGCACGCTGATCGCCTTCGCGCTGTGGATCGCCTTCGCGGTGCTGGTGCGCCGCTCGGTGGTCCGGCCCGTGCAGGCGCTCACCGGGGCGGCGCGGGAGGTCGCCGAGGTGGCGGGACGCGAACTGGCCCGGGTGGCCGACGACGACGCCGAGGACGACGGGCCGCCGCGGCTGCGGGACATGCCGGTCACGGCCCGGGACGAGATCGGCGACCTGGCGGTCGCCTTCAACCGGGTGCAGACGACAGCCGCGGCGCTGCTGGAGCGCCAGGTGCTCACCCGCCGGAACACCGCCGAGATGTTCGGCAACGTCGGCCGCCGCGTGAGCAACCTGACCACCCGCCAGCTCGCGCTGATCGACGCGGTGGAGCGCGGCGAGACCGACCCGGCGCTGCTGGAGCGGCTGTACTCCATCGACCACATCGCCGTACGGCTGCGCCGCAACGCCGACAGCCTGATGCTGCTGGCCGGCATCCGCGAGCCCGTGCTGGACGCGGGGCCGACGGCGCTGTCCACCGTGGTCCGGGCGGCGCTCGGGCAGATCGAGGGTTATCGGCGGGTACGGCTGTACGCCGCGTCGGACGCCCTGGTCGAGCCGGACGTCATCGGCGACCTCACGCTGATGACGGCGGAACTCCTCGAGAACGCGGTGTCGTTCTCGCCGCAGGACAGTCCCGTCGAGGTCACCGTCGCCTCGGGCTCCGCAGGCACGCACATCGTGGTCACCGACCACGGCCTCGGTATGAGCGCCGGGCGGCTCGCCGAGGAGAACGCCCGGCTGATCCGCCGCGAGCGCCTGGACCTGGTGCCGACGAAGGTGCTGGGCCTGTTCGTGGTCGGTGCGCTGGCGCGTCGCTGGGAGATCGGGGTCGAGCTGACACGGACGCCGGGCGGCGGGGTGACGGCGGAGGTCACCCTGCCGGCCTCGCTGCTGGTGACACCGAGCGCGGGCAGGGCAACCCCGCTCACCCCGCTCACCCCGGCACCCGCACCCGCACCCGCACCAGCGACACCGGCGGCATCCGCACCGGGGGCACCGACACAGGCTCCGGCGCCGTCACCGGCTCCGGAGTCCAGGACGTCGGGACCGGTACCGTCCCGGGGCCTGCCGCCCGCGCCGGACCCCGCGCACGAGAGGACACCGGCCGGCGGCGGCACCGCCGGCGAGCCCGTCCGTCCCGCTCAGGGCACCGGCCCGCTGCCCCGCCGCGTCCCCCGCCGCACGCCGGACGAGTCGCGGTCCCCCTCGCCCCCTCCCTCCGGCACCGGACGCCCCCTGCGCCGCCGCGTCCGGGGAGCCACGCTCCGGACCACCG
The DNA here is from genome assembly GCF_055639035.1 of Streptomyces sp. NPDC107654. Lineage (NCBI taxonomy): Bacteria > Bacillati > Actinomycetota > Actinomycetes > Kitasatosporales > Streptomycetaceae > Streptomyces > Streptomyces sp. NPDC107654. The sequence goes on along the minus strand of NZ_JBVKBI010000014.1, from coordinate 28,854 downwards.
CCGGTGCCGCGCCGGCGACCGCGCCGCAGAGCGTGCCGCAGACCGTACGACCGCTGGACGCGGAAGCCGTCCGCAGCGAGCTGGAGGAGTTCGAGGAGGCGGTGGAACGCGCCCGGCGCGACGCCGGCACGGACCCCTTCACCCGCCCGGACGGCAGCAGCGCCCTCAGCGAGAGCACCGGCACCGGACCCACCTCCCGGAAGGAGCCCGAGAGTTGAGCACGTCGACAGGCGACAGCCCCACGGCCGGCACCCCGCCGACCGACCTGCAGGCCGCCGCAGCCGACTTCACCTGGCTGCTGAATCGTTTCGCGACCGAGACCGCCGGCGTCGTGGACGCCATCGCCGTCTCCTCCGACGGCCTGCTGATCGCGGTGTCCGCACTGCGCGAGCACGCCGACTCCGAGCGGCTCGCGGCGATCGTGTCCGGCATCACCAGCCTGGCCGCGGGCGCGTCCGGCAACTACGGCCTGGGCGGGCTGAACAAGGTCATCATCGATCTGGAGGGCGGGCACGTCATCGTCTCCGCGATCGGCAGCGGCGCCGTGCTCGGCGTCGTCACCGACAAGGAGGCGAAACTCGGCAACATCGCCTACGAGATGACGCTGTTCGCCAACCGTGCCGGTGCCGCGCTCAGCCCGCAGCTGGTGCTGGAGCTGAAGAACAGCGTCGGCGCGGCGACGGCCCGCTGAGAAGGAGCGACCCCCCATGGCGGACGGCACCGCGCCGCCGGGCCCGGACCCGGTCGGCCCCGCCCCCGCCGTACGGCCGTACCTGGTCACCGCCGGCCGGGTCGCGGACGCCGCCTCCGGCCGGGCGCTGCCCGTGGAGACCCAGGTGGTGGCGACCGCCGAGGGTCTCGACGCGCTCGGCGGGCTCTCCTTCGAGCAGCACGACATCGTCGCCGCCTGCCGGCTGCCGCAGTCCCTCGCCGAACTCGCGGCCCGGCTGCGGCTGCACCTGAACGTGGTCCGCGTCCTGGCCGAGGACCTGCGTGAGGAGAGCCTGCTGGCGGTGTACGTCCCGGACGCCGAGGCCACCCACGACGCGTCCGTCCTGCGCAGGGTTATCGATGGCCTGCGGGCCGTCCCCGACTCCCCGAGGGGTACCGAGTGACACCGACCGAACCGCTCCCGGCCCGGGGCCCGGCCACGCCGGCGGCCGTGCGGCCGCCGCTGCCGGTGAAGATGGTGATCGCGGGTGGTTTCGGCGTGGGCAAGACCACGGCCGTCGGCGCGATCTCGGAGATCGAGCCGCTGACCACGGAGGCGTCGATCACCGAGGTCGCGGCCGGCGTGGACGACCTGACGCACACCCCGCGCAAGACCACGACGACCGTCGCGATGGACTTCGGCTGCCTCACCATCGACCCCACCCTCAAGCTCTACCTGTTCGGCACGCCCGGGCAGGAGCGGTTCGGGTTCATGTGGGACGACATCGTGGAGGGCGCGGTCGGCGCCCTCGTCATCGTGGACACCCGCCGGCTGGACGACTGCTACGCGGCCGTCGACTACTTCGAGCACAAGGGCATCCCGTTCGCCGTCGCGGTGAACGCCTTCGACGGAACGGTCGAACACGCGCTGGAGGAGGTCCGCTGGGCGCTGGACGTCTCCGCCGGGGTGCCGGTCGTGGTGTTCGACGCCCGCGAGCGGGGCTCGGTGCGGGACACGCTGCTCGTCGTACTCGAACTCGCGCTGGCCCGCTCCGAGTCCTAGCCTTCGGCGGCCAGGCGGTCACCCGCCGCGGCGCACCCCCGGCGACACCGTGAGCCGGGACGCCGCCCAGAACACGGCGAGGGTCGCGAGGGCGAGACCGGCGACGAGGGTGGCGCCGCCGACGACCTTCTCGTAGTTCTTCTGGTAGAGACCGTCGATGATGTACCGGCCGAGGCCGCCGAGGCCCACGTAGGCGGCGATGGTGGCGGTGGAGACGATCTGGATGGCCGCCGTGCGCAGGCCGCTGAGGATCAGCGGGAGCGCGACCGGCACCTCCACCTGGAACAGCACGCGTGTCTCGGGCATCCCCATCCCCCGGGCCGCGTCCACCGGGGACGGGTCGACGGATCGGATCGCCTCGTAGCTGGTGACCAGGATCGGCGGTACGGCGAGCACCACCAGCGGGATCATCACCGGCAGCATGCCGAGGCCGATCCAGATGACCATCAGCACCAGCAGGCCGAAGCTGGGCAGGGCCCGGCCGGCGGTGGCGAGGAGCGCGAGCGCGTTGCCGCCGCGCCCGGTGCGGCCGGTGAGCAGGCCGACGGGCAGCCCGATCACGGCGGCGATCAGCAGGGCCTCCAGGGAGTACGTGAGGTGCTCCACGAAGCGGGTGGGGATGCCGTCGTAGCCGTGCCAGTGGGCGCTGTCGTTGAAGAAGGCGTGTGCGAAGTCCAGGACGTTCACCGGCTGGTCCCCTTCCGCGGCATCCAGGGGGTGAGGAGGAGGCGGACGAGGACCAGTACGGCGTCGGCGAGGATGCCCAGTACGGCGATGGTCAGCACCGAGTTCACGGCCAGGGCGGGCCGGTGGTAGGTCTGGGCGTCGTACAGCATGTTGCCGAGGGCGCCCTGGTTGCCGATGAGCATGCCGACGCTGACCAGGGAGATGCTGGAGACGGTGGCCACCCGCAGGCCGGCGATGATGGCGGGTGCGGCGATGGGCAACTGCACCTGGAAATACCGGCGTACGGCCCCGAAGCCCATGGACTGGGCGGCGGCCAGGGTCTCCGGCGGCACCGAGCGGACGCCGTCCACGATCGCCGGGACCAGCACCACCAGGCTGTAGAGCGCGAGCGGGATCATCACCGTGGTCTCGCTCTGCCCGAAGTAGTCGATGAGGACGACGAAGAAGGCGAGCGAGGGGATCGCGTAGAGGACGGTGGTGACGCCGAGGACGGGCGGGTAGATCCAGCGGAACCGCACGCACAGCTGGGCCACGGGCAGCGAGACGAGCAGCCCGGCCAGCACCGGCAGCAGGGCCTCGCGCAGATGCAGTCCGACGAGGCCTAGGTAGCTGTGCTGGAGGTCGCTCGGGAGGTCGAAGAAGCCGCTCATCGCCCGGCCTCCGCGTCGGCGTGCTCGGCCTCCGAGTCGGCGTGCTCGGCCACCCTGCTGTGGGCGGCGCGGATCGCCTCGCCGATGACCTGCTGGGACACGACGCCGACCGCGCGTCCCTCGCCGTCCACGGCCACCGCCCAGCCGGTCGGTGAGAGCACGGCGCCGTCGAGCGCCGTGCGCAGTGAGTCGGTGCCGGGCACGAACGGCCGCCCGAAGTCCAGGAGCCGGCCGGGGTCGACGGCGCCGGCGGCGAGCCGGTCCGGCTCGCTCCAGCCGAGGGGCCTGCCGTCGAGGCCGGTGACGAGGAGGAAGGGGGCCGCCGTGGCCCGGGAGGCGAGCCGGGCGGCGTCGGCGTCGATGGCGACGATCGGCGCCGTCTCCAACTCCAGTCCCGCGGAGGGGAAGAAGGAGAGCCGGCGGATGCCGCGGTCGGCGCCGAGGAAGTCCTCCACGAAGGAGTCGGCGGGGGCGCTGAGCAGTTCGGCGGGCGGGGCGAACTGGGCGAGCCGGCCGCCGGTGCGCAGCACGGCGACCTTCGTGCCCAGCTTGATCGCCTCGTCGATGTCGTGCGTGACGAAGACGATGGTCTTCCCCAGCTCCTCCTGGATGCGCAGGAGTTCGTCCTGGAGGCCCTTGCGGACGACGGGGTCGACGGCGGAGAACGGCTCGTCCATCAGCAGCACCGGCGGGTCGGCTGCGAGGGCGCGGGCCACGCCGACGCGCTGCTGCTGGCCGCCGGAGAGCTGGTACGGGTACCGCTTGGCCAGGGCCGTGTCGAGCCCGACCCGTTCCATCAGCTCGGCGGCCCGGGCGCGGGCCTTCCGCTTGCCCCAGCCGAGCAGGCGGGGCACGGTGGCGATGTTGTCGAGGATGGTGCGGTGCTGGAAGAGACCGGCGTTCTGGATGACGTAACCCATCGACCGGCGCAGGGTGTTGACCGGCTGCTGCCGGATGTCGCGGCCGTCGAGGAGGATGCTGCCCTCGCTGGGCTCCACCATCCGGTTGATCATCCGCAGGGTCGTCGTCTTGCCGCAGCCGGAGGGCCCGACGAGGACGGTGATCGCGCGGTCCGGTATCTCCAGGGACAGCCGGTCGACCGCCACCGTGCCGTCCGGGTACCGCTTCGTGACTGCATCTATCCGTATCAAAACGCCGCGTACCCTTCGGGCCGACCGATCCTGGGCTGGTGCGGGGAGAGTCTAGACGGCGTGTTTTTCCGTACTTCGGCGGGAGCGGGGCGGGAGTCCGCACCGACCTGTCCGGTTACGGCGGGTGACGTGCCGTCATGTGCCCCGGCGACCCGGCTTTCAGGCAGCCCCCACGCCCCCCGTACCCCCCTCCCCCGCCTCCGCCACAACCCCCTGACGGGTGTGGGGGCGGGCCGCGAGAATGGCTACGTCGTCCTCGGCGTGGCGGGCGTCGAGGCGGGTGAGGATGGTGTCCAGGACGGTGTCGAGGGCGTCGCCCGCGGTGAAGCGCAGGGCGGCAAGGCGGGCCAGGGAGCGGTCGATGTCCTCGCCCCGGCGTTCCACGAGCCCGTCGGTGAACAGCACGAGGGTCTCGCCGGGCGCCAGCCGGTGGGTGACCGACTCGTAGCCGCCGAGTCCGGTGCCCAGCGGCGGGCCGACCGGCACGGGCAGCACCCCGGTGGTGCCGTCCCGGTCGATAAGCACGGGCGGGAGGTGGCCCGCGCCGGCCAGGGTGACCTGCCCCCGGCCGGGGTCGACGCGGGCGAGCAGGCAGGTGGCCGGTCTGCGGTCCTCCTCCCCGGCGGCGATGTCGTCCATCTGCCGCAGCACCCGGTGCGGCGGCAGGTCGGCGGAGGCGATGGAGCGCAGGGAGGAGCGGTAGGCGCTCATGTCGACGGCGGACTCCAGGCCGTGCCCCATGACGTCACCGACGACCAGCAGGGTCCGCCCGAAGTGCAGCCGCACCGTCTCGCACCAGTCGCCGCCGACCAGGGCGCTGCGGCCCACCGGCGGGTAGCGGATGGCGACGTCCAGGTTGGGGTGCGGCCGGCCGGGCTCGGCGAGCAGCGCGCGCTGCAGGTCTCCGGCGGTCCGGCTGACCCGCTCGTGGGCGCGGGCGTGCCGCAGGTGCGAGGCGGCGTGCTCGGCGAGCAGGGCGAGCAACTCGGCCTCGGCGTGGCGCAGCGGCTGCCCGGACCGCGCCCACACCAGGACCCCGTACTGCTTGCCCCCGCTGGTCAGCGGGGTGCACAGGGCGGCTCCCGAGCGGGCGGCACCGGTGTGCTCCAGCCAGGGGTCCGGGCCCGCGCCGACGGCCGGCACGTCCGTCTCCCGGGCCACGGCGGCCGCCCAGCGGACGTCGGGCAGCAGCCCGGGGTCGCCGGTGATCGCGTCGTACCCGGTGGTGTCCTCCCCGGTGCGGCGCAGCACGGCGGCGGCTCCGTCGGCCAGCCGTACGGCGGCCCGGGTCAGCTCGGTGCGGGTGGTGGCCGCGTCGAGGGTCGTACCGATCCCGGCCAGGGCCTCGCGCAGGGCGCTCAGCGACACGGCCGCCCGCTCCGCCTGCTCGGCCCCGCCGGGGCCGCCGTCCGGCCGGCGGCCGGCGTCGGCGGGCGGGGGCCTGCGACGGGACCGGACCCACCGCGCCACACCCAACACCCTCACAGAATCTCGAACCGGGACGACCGGGGCACCGGCCCCGGCGGTCCCGCGGGCGGGCCCGCTCGGGGCTCAGCCCTCCCGGGGGGTCAGCCGCAGGGAGATGGAGTTGATGCAGTACCGCTGGTCGGTGGGGGTGGGGTAGCCCTCGCCCGCGAAGACGTGCCCCAGGTGGGAGCCGCAGCGGGCGCACCGCACCTCGGTGCGGACCATCCCGTGGGAGCGGTCCTCGACCAGCTCCACGGCATCGGTGTCCTTCGGGTCGTAGAAGGACGGCCAGCCGCAGTGCGACTCGAACTTGGTTTCGGAGGTGAACAGCTCGGCGCCGCAGGCCCGGCAGGAGTACACACCCGTGGTCTTGGTGTCGGTGTACTCACCGGTGAAGGCCGGCTCGGTGGCGGCCTGGCGCAGCACGGCGTACTCGGCCGGGTTCAGCTCCGCGCGCCACTGCTCGTCCGGCTTCTCGACGTCGTACGACATCAGTTCTCAGCCCCTTTTCACTGCGACAGGCGGTCCAGGATCAGCGGGCCCAGGTCGGTCACGTCGCCCGCGCCCATGGTGAGAACGAGATCACCGGGCTTCGCCATTCCCGCGGTCACCGCGGGGATCTCCGCCTTGTCGTGCACGGCGGTGACGTCGGCGCCCGCCGCGCGCGCGGCCTCGATGATCAGCTCGCTGGTCACGCCGGGGATCGGGTCCTCGCGGGCCGGGTAGATGTCCAGGACCACCGAGGCGTCGGCGAGGGCCAGGGCCTGCCCCATCTCCTTGCCCAGCTCCTGGGTGCGGGAGAACAGGTGCGGCTGGAAGACGACGAGGATGCGGGCATCTCCGGCGGCGGCGCGCATGGCCTCCAGGTCGGCGGTCATCTCGGTGGGGTGGTGGGCGTAGGAGTCGATCACCTGGACACCGGCGGCCTCGCCCTTGAGCTGGAGGCGCCGCTTGACTCCGGTGTAGGCGGCGAGCGCGGTCGCCAGCTCGGCGGCCGGGACGCCGAGGGCGGCGCCGGCGGTGAGCGCGGCGACGGCGTTCAGGGCGTAGTGCCGGCCGGGCACGGAGACGGCGAAGGTCAGCTCCTGTCCGTCCAGCACCACGGTGACCTGGCTCTTCAGCCCCTGCGGGACGATCGACAGCACGCGTACGTCCGCGTCGGCGGCCTCGCCGTAGGTCACCACCCGTGCCTCGCGCGCGGCGACCCGCCGGGTCAGTTCCCGGGCGCCCTCGTGGTCCGCGGACACGACCAGGGTGCCGCCCTCGGTGATCCGGTCCACGAACGTCTCGAAGGACTCGTAGATCTCGTCCATGGAGGCGTAGTTGGCGTGGTGGTCGAGCTCGACGTTGAGGACGATGGCGACCTCGGGCGCGTACTTGTGGAAGCTGCGGTCCGATTCGTCGGCCTCGGCGACGAAGATGTCGCCCTCGCCGTGCAGCGCGTTGGAGCCGGGCGCGTCCAGGTCGCCGCCGATGGCGTACGACGGCTTCAGGCCCAGCTCGCCCAGCGAGACCGCGAGCATCGAGGTGGTGGTGGTCTTGCCATGGGTGCCGGCCACGGCGATCGGCCGCAGCCCCTCCATCAGCGCGGCCAGCGCGTCGGAGCGGTGCACCACCGGGATACCGAGCTCGGCGGCGCGCGCCAGCTCCGGGTTGTCCTGGCGGATCGCCGACGACACGACGACGCAGCTGGCGTCGTCGGCGAGGTGCTCGGCGGCGTGCCCGATGTGCACGGTCACGCCCAGCGCCCGCAGTGCCTCGGCGGTCGCCGACTCCTTGGCGTCACTGCCGGCCACCTCGGCCCCGCGCTGCGCGAGGATCTTGGCGATGCCCGACATCCCGGCGCCGCCGATGCCGATGAAGTGCGGTCGGTCCATGGCGGCAGGAAGGCCGGGTGCCATGCGTTTCTCCCCAGAGGCGGTACGTACTAGAGCGGCCCTAGCCTATGCGCTGCGGCGCCGGAGTCCTCGCAGGGAGGGCGAGCCGGGCGGCTACGCCCTGCTGTGCGAGAACAGCTTCAGCACCGGCACCCCCACCTTGTGCCGCGCCCGGGAGGCCCAGTCCCGGTGGAAGAACTCCTCCACGTAGTGCGGATCGGTGAGCACGATCACCTCGTCCGCGCCCACCTCCGCCACCAGCGCCTTCAGCGCGTCCAGCGGATGCTCCTCGACCAGCCGCCCCTCCGCCGCGCTCCCCGCGGACCGCAGCGCCTGGAGCGACACGCCGAGGGCCTGCTGCCCCATGCTCCGCGCCTCCTGCCCCTCCGGCGTCTCCCCCTCGCGCACCGCCTCGTCGAGTTCGCCGAGCGCGATGTCGTCGATGGCCCGCAGCAGCCGGTCCGCCTGCTCTCCGCGCGGCTGGAGCAGCACGTGGAAGGAGACCGGCTCGTCTCCGTGCAAGGTGGTGACGAACTCCACGTCGGCGGACGTCAGGGCCTTCTCGATCATCAGAACGCTTGTGAACACCAGGCGCCTCTTCTCCTTAGAGGGCCCGGCCGGGCCCCTGCGGAAACCATCCTTCCCCGTGATCGCACGGGTACTGCCGCTCTGAGTCTGCCCGCCGGAAACTAAGCGGAACAGCACACTCCGCTAGGAGGGACGGCGGTAGCGGCTGAACAGGAATCCGTCCTCCTCCAGCAGCGACGCCAGTTCGAACCGGTGCGGGACGACGACCGACGGCCCCCCGGCGATGCGCTGGGCGCTGCCCGCGGTGAGCGTCGGCGAGACCGTCAGGCACAGCTCGTCCAGCACGTCGGCGGCGATCAGCTGGCCGAGCAGCCGGGGGCCGCCCTCGGTGAGCAGCCGGGTGTGGCCGAGGTCGGCGAGGGCCTGGACGGCGCGGGCCGGCTCCACGCCCATGCCGGCACCGGCGATCACCACGCGGGCGCCGGCCTTCTCGGCGGCGGCGATCCGGTCGGGGGCGGCCGCGGCCCCGGTGAGGAGCAGGGTGGGCACCAGGGGGGAGGTGAACAGCGGCAGTGTGAAGTCCAGCTCCAGGCTCGCGCTGACGATCGCGATCGCCGGGACCGGTCCCTGCCCCGCGGCCTCGCGGGCCCCGGCGAACTCGGCACGCGCGCGTGCGGGGCGGTACCCCTCCTGCCGCACCGTTTCCGCGCCCACCAGCACGATGTCCGCGAGCGCCCGCAGGGTGCCGAAGATCCGCATGTCGGTGGCGCTGGAGATGGGCTGGGAGCGGCCCTCGTGCTGGGCGGCGCCGTCGAGGGAGGAGACCATGTTGGCCCGCAGCCAGGTCCGGGGCGCACCGGGTGCGGGCTCCGGGTAGGCGTAGGCGGCTGCCAGCTCGGCGAGGGTCCACTCCCGGTTCCCGCCGGGCGTCCGGGCCGCCCCGGCGCCGGCGGCCCCACCGGCCTCCTCCCCCTCCGGGCCCCCGCCGGGGGCCTGGGCTGCTGTCTCTTCGGTCACAGGGAACAGGCGTCGCATGCCGTGCAGTGTGACACGGCGCTTAGCATGAGGAACTGTGTCGTCCTCCACCGCCGCCCCCGGTTCCAGCCCTCTGCCGGAACCCGGCCCCCTGTCCCTGTGCGCCCGTCAGCCGCATGTCCCCGCCGAGCGGCTGGTCGCCGAGATGGTGCCGCCCCCGCGCTTCGACTCGGTGCGCTTCGCCACGTACATCCCGGACCCGAACCAGCCCAGCCAGACCGAGGCCGTCCGGGTGCTGGAGGGCTTCGCGGCCGGGCTCGGCGGAGCGCAGGCCTCCGGCAACGGCAGGCGCGGTCTGTTCGGCTTCGGCCGGGCCAGGGCGCCCAAGGCACCGGCGGGCCCGCGCGGGGTGTACCTGGACGGCGGCTACGGCGTCGGCAAGACCCACCTGCTCGCCTCCCTGTGGCACGCGACCCCGGCCGAGCCCTCCCGCAAGGCGTTCGGCACCTTCGTGGAGCTGACCAACCTGGTCGGCGCCCTCGGCTTCCAGCAGACGGTGCGGACGCTGTCCGGGCACAGCCTGCTGTGCATCGACGAGTTCGAGCTGGACGACCCGGGTGACACGGTCCTCGTGTCGACGCTGCTCGGCAAGCTGGTCGAGGCGGGCGTGGCGCTCGCCGCCACCTCCAACACGCTGCCCGGCAAGCTGGGCGAGGGCCGCTTCGCGGCGGCCGACTTCCTGCGCGAGATCCAGGGCCTGTCCGCCCACTTCCGCACCCTGCGCATCGACGGCGAGGACTACCGCCACCGCGGCCTGCCCGAGGCCCCGGCGCCCTTCTCCGACGAGGAGGTCATGAAGACCGCCTTCGCCACCGAGGGCGCCTCGCTGGACGACTTCCCCCATCTGCTGGAGCACCTGGCCCGGGTCCACCCGAGCCGGTACGGCGCGCTGACCGACGGGGTGCGGGCGGTGTGCCTGACCGGCGTGCAGCCCGTGCCGGACCAGTCGACGGCGCTGCGCCTGGTGGTGCTCGCGGACCGGCTCTACGACCGTGAGGTCCCGGTGCTGGCCTCGGGGCTGCCGTTCGACAGGCTGTTCAGCGAGGAGATGCTGAACGGCGGCTACCGCAAGAAGTACTTCCGCGCGATATCCCGGCTCACCGCGCTGGCCCGGGACGCGCAGGGCCTGCTCGGCGCCTAGCCGTCACCCCGGCATCCGACAGCCGAGCCAGCCCCGTGGGGCAAGGGCGGTTTCACGCCACCCGACCCGCACTTTTCACGCTCTCTTCGACGCGTAACGCTCCGTTAACCCTGCAAAGGACTGCGCAGGGTTAACGTGTTTCTTGACCATCCATTGACCAACCCTTGGTCTGGACAAGAAACGTGAACGCGGGGAGGGAGGGCTCATGTTCCGAGGTACGACGGCCAGGACCCTGCTCGCCCTCCTCGGCATGACCCTGCTCGCGTTCCAGCTCTTCACATCCACCGGAACCTTCGCGTCCGCGCACACGCACGGTCAGGCGCGGGCCAAGGCTGAGACCGGAATCATCCCCTCCGAGCAGTTGGTCCGGGACGGAACGGAACAAGCCCGCACCCCGGGCCGCCCGGGTGCCCCCGCGGGCGCCCCGCACGTGCGCGACCGGCACCGCCGGCCCTCGTCCGGCTGCTGCCAGGAACACGCCCGCATACCCGGCCGCGCGGTCGCCGCGGACCCGTCGGAAACCTCCGACGTCCGGCGTCCGCACACGCCGAGAGCCTCCAGAGCCCACGCCCCGGCGGCGCTCCAGGTCTTCCGCTGCTGACGGCCGCACGCTCTCCTCACCCCCACAACCGTTGTGCACGTCCGACGCGCCAGGCAGGCGCGCCAGGAGGAACCCACACACATGCAGCCCCTCATCGACAACGCCCGTACCTTCGGACAGCGCCCTGAGGAGTTCGCCGAGCTCGCCGAAGGCCAGTCCCCGCAGGTGCTGTTCATCACCTGCTCCGATTCCCGGGTCGTCCCGGCCCTGATCACGGGCGCCCGCCCCGGCGAGCTGTTCGAACTGCGCACCGCGGGCAACATCGTCCCGCCCCACACGTCCGAGCACCCCACCAGCGAGGCCGCCACCATCGAGTACGCCGTGGAGGTGCTCGGCGTCCGCGACATCGTCGTCTGCGGCCACTCGCACTGCGGGGCCGTCGGCGCCCTCGTGCGCGGGGACGACCTGGACGCCGTACCCGCCGTGCGCGACTGGCTGGCCTCCGCCACCCCGCGCCCGGCCGGCGCGGCCGAGGACCCGGAGGTCGCCGAGGGCGTGCAGAGTCATGCCCTGACCCAGTTGCTCCGACTCCGCTCGTACCCCTGCGTCGAACGGAAACTGGCGGAGGGTCAGCTGACCCTGCACGCCTGGTACTACGAGGTGCACACCGGCGCCGTACGGACGCACCGCCCGCACACCGACACCTTCGAGTCCCTGTGAGCGCGCCGATGACCGACCGCGACCGCACCCTCATATCCCGTTTCCCGCACCTGAAGGAGGATTTCGCGGCCTCCCTGGTGGTCTTCCTGGTCGCGCTGCCGTTGTGCGTGGGCGTGGCCGTCGCCTCCGGCGTCCCGGCCGAACTCGGCCTGGTCACCGGCATCGTCGGCGGCATCGTCACCGGGCTGATGCGCGGCAGCAGCCTGCAGGTGTCGGGCCCCGCGGCCGGTATGACCGTGCTCGTCTTCGAGGCGGTCAAGGAGTTCGGGCTGCCGGTGCTCGGCGTGATCGTCCTCACCGCGGGCGTGCTCCAGGTGGCCATGGGCCTGCTGCGGCTGGGCCGTTACTTCCGCGCCATCTCCGTCTCCGTCGTCGAGGGCATGCTGGCCGGGATCGGCCTGGTGATCATCGCCGGGCAGTTGTATCCGGCACTGGCGACGAAGGCGCCCGACTCCGGCCTGGACAAGATGGCCGGGCTGCCGGGGGCGTTCTGGGACGCCCTCGGCGACACCGGCGCCCTGGCCTCGCTCGCGGTGGCCGCGGGCACCGTCGCGGTGCTGCTGCTGTGGAAGCGCACCCCGGCCGTCGTGCGCGCGGTGCCCGGCCCGCTGGCCGCGGTCGGGCTCGCCACACTGGCCGCGTTCGCGCTGGACCTGCCCGTGGCCACGGTGGAGGTCAAGGGCCTGCTCGGCTCGGTCCAGCCACCCCCGCTGAGCGCCTTCGGCGAGCTGGCCGGTGCCGGCCTGCTGGGCACGGTCGTCGCCTTCACCCTGATCGCGTCCGCCGAGTCGCTGTTCAGCGCGGCGGCCGTGGACCGGCTGCACTCCGGGCCGCGCACCCAGTACAACAGGGAGCTCGTCGCCCAGGGCACCGGGAACCTGGTGTGCGGGGTGCTCGGCGCGCTGCCGATGACCGCGGTGATCGTGCGCAGCGCCGCCAACGTCCAGGCCGGAGCCCGGACGAAGGCCTCCCGGGTCATGCACGGCGTCTGGCTGCTGCTGTTCGCGGCGATACTGCCCGGCGTGCTCGCCTACATCCCGATCCCGGCCCTCGCGGGCATCCTGATCCACGCGGGCGCCAAGCTGATCCCGGTCCGGGCGCTGGCCGGGCTGTGGCGCGAGCACCGCGGGGAGGCGCTGGTCCTCGCCGCGACGGCCGTCTCCATCGTGGCGGTCAGCATGTTCGAGGGCGTGCTCATCGGTCTCGCGCTGGCGGTGGTGAAGACCGCCTGGGAGTCCTCGCACGTCAGGCTGGACGTCGTGGACAAGGGCACCGGCCCGATCGAGGCGCACCTGTCGGGGAACGCCACCTTCCTGCGCCTGCCGAAGATCCTGGACAGCCTGGAGTCGCTGCCCCAGGACCGCCCGGTCCGGCTCGACCTGTCCGGGCTGCACCACCTGGACCACGCCTGCCGCACGGCCCTGGACAACTGGGCCGCACGGCACAGCGCGGCCGGCACCGAGCCGGTGAAGCTGGTCACCGCGGCCTGAGCACCGCACCGTGGGGCCGGGCGCCGAGAGGTCTCGGCATCCCGGCCCCACGGGCCTATCGTGGCATCATCAGACAAACCGGCCTCTGTGTGAGGAGGTCACCATGGTCGAGGACCTTGTGGTGACCCTGGCGGCGGCGGGCTCCGTCGGCGTGGTGTACCTGGCATCGGCGATGCGCGTGGTCAAGCAGTACGAGCGGGGTGTGCTGTTCCGGCTCGGCCGGGTGGCGGGTGACGTACGGCCCCCGGGCCTGAACCTGATCATCCCGTTCGTGGACCGGCTGCAGAAGGTCAACATGCAGATCGTGACGCTGCCCATCCCGGCCCAGGAGGGCATCACCCGGGACAACGTCACCGTACGGGTGGACGCGGTGGTCTACTTCCGGGTGGTCGACGCGACGAGCGCCCTGGTGAAGGTCGAGGACTACAAGTTCGCGGTGTCGCAGATGGCGCAGACCTCCCTCAGGTCGATCATCGGCAAGAGCGATCTGGATGATCTGCTCTCCAACCGCGAGAAGCTCAACCAGGGCCTGGAGCTGATGATCGACAGTCCGGCGGTGGGCTGGGGCATCCAGGTGGACCGGGTCGAGATCAAGGACGTGTCCCTGCCGGACACCATGAAGCGGTCGATGGCCCGCCAGGCCGAGGCGGACCGCGAGCGCCGGGCCCGGATCATCAACGCGGACGCCGAACTCCAGGCCTCCAGGAAGCTCGCCGAGGCCGCCCAGCAGATGTCCGACACACCGGCCGCGCTCCAGCTGCGGCTGCTGCAGACGGTGATGGCGGTCTCGGCCGAGAAGAACTCCACCCTGGTGCTGCCCATCCCGGTGGAGCTGCTGCGCTTCCTGGAGCGGGGCGGGCAGCCCACGCTTGCGGAGCCGGGCCGGCGGCCGGAGCCCCACACCGACGGCGGACCGCATCCCGGCTGACGAGTCCCCCCAGAGCCCCAGCCGCTCCCGGAGCTCCCGGGGCAGCCGTCGGCCACACCCACCCGTACAGCGGCCGGAAGGAGCGCCCGTGCCGAGGAACCCGGCGAGGGAGCAGGAGAGGACACTCCGGGATCTGCTGCGGCTCCCGCCGGGCGAGGGCGTCGAGCTGTCCCGGTACGACGCCCGGGCCACCCCCGGCGCCCCGGACGGAAAACAGGCCGCGCTGGCCGACGCGGAACGCACGGGCAAGCGCCTGGCCCGGCTCCAGGAGAGGCTCTGGGCGGCGGCCACCGCGGGCGACCGCCGCCGGGTGCTGCTGGTGCTCCAGGGCATGGACACCAGCGGCAAGGGCGGCACGGTCAAGCATGTGATCGGGCAGCTCAACCCGTCGGGCTGCCGGATCACGGCGTTCAAGGCGCCCACCGAGGAGGAGCGGCGCCACGACTTCCTGTGGCGGGTGCGGCGCGCGCTGCCGGAGCCCGGCGAGATCGGCATCTTCGACCGCTCGCACTACGAGGACGTCCTCATCGCCCGCGTCCGGCATCTCGCCCGGCCCGCCGCGATCGGCAGCCGGTACGGCCTGATCAACGACTTCGAACGCACCCTCGCCGACGATGGCGTCACCCTCGTCAAGTGCTTCCTGCACATCTCCTGCGACGAACAGCGGCGCCGGCTGCTGCGCCGCCTCGACCGCCCCGACAAGCACTGGAAGTTCGACCCCGGTGACATCGACGAACGCGCCCTGTGGCCCGCCTACCAGGAGGCGTACCAGCTGGCCCTGGAGCGCTGCGCGGCGCCGTCCGCGCCCTGGTACCTGATCCCGGCGGACCGCAAGTGGTACCGCGACTGGGCGATCAGCCGACTGCTGCTGGAGCAGCTGCGCGAGCTGGACCCGCGGTATCCGCAGGCCCGCTTCGACGTCGCCGAGTGCCGGGAGCGGCTGTTGAAGGGCGCGTGAGCGGGGCCGGGCAAGGCCACCGAAGGGCACGTGACCGGGGCCCGGGACACGGCCGCCGCAGGGCCCGCGAGCGGAACGGCCCGGGGCACGGCCGGGGAGGCGGACGTGAGCCGGGCGGCCCGGGGTACCCGACGGGCATGCGCGAACACCGGAAGGTCACCGACTCGTACTGGCTGGAGACCGCCCACGGCCCGGAGCACCCCACCCTGGACGCGGACATCGACGTGGACGTGGCGGTCGTCGGCGCGGGCATCGCCGGGCTGAGCACCGCCCACGAGCTGGCCCGGGCCGGGCGGCGGGTGGCGGTGCTGGAGGCCGGCCGGGCCGTGGCCGGCGTCACCGGCCACACCACCGCGAAGCTGACCGCCCAGCACACCCTGGTCTACGACCGGCTCCGGCGCACCCGGGGCACCGAGGGGGCGCGGCTGTACGCCCGGTCGCAGACGGAGGCGATCGCGCACGCGGCGGCGCTGGTGGCCGAGCTGGGGATCGACTGCGACTGGGAGACCCGGGACGCCTACACCTACGTACGGGACCGGTCGCGGGTGGACGAGGTGCGCGCGGAGGCGGACGCCGCCCGGGAGGCGGGGCTGCCGGCCGCGTTCACCACGGAGACCGGGCTGCCGTTCCCGGTGGCGGGCGCGGTCCGGGTGACCGGGCAGGCGCAGTTCCACCCGGTCAGGTACCTGCGGGCGCTCACCGCCGACCTGCTCGCGCACGGCAGCCAGGTCTACGAGCGGACCCGGGTCACCGGGCTGACGGAGGGCGAGCCGTGCCGGCTGACGACCGAGGCCGGCGCCACGGTGACCGCCCGGGACGTCGTGGTCGCCACCCACTACCCGGTGTTCGACCGGGCCCTGCTGTTCACCCGGCTCTCCCCGCGCCGCGAACTGGTCGTGGCCGGACCGCTGGGCGACGGCCCGGACCCCGGCGGCATGTACATCACCCCGGACGAGAACACCCGCTCGGTGCGCACGGCACCGTACGGCACGGACGGGCAGCGGCTGCTCGTGGTCACCGGCGAGCACTTCACCCCCGGCACCGGTGATCCGCAGGCCGCCCTGGACCGGCTCGCCGCCTGGGCGGAGGTGCACTTCCCCGGGGTGACCCTGGACCACGCCTGGGCCACCCAGGACAACGAGTCCACGGACACGGTCCCGCTGGTCGGGCCCCTGCACCCGGGCGCCCGGCACACGTACGTCGCCACCGGCTTCGGCGGCTGGGGCCTGAGCGGCGGCATCATGGCCGGGCTGCTGCTGACGGCGCTGATCACCGGCCGGGAGTGCGCGTGGCGGGAGCTGTACGACCCGCGCCGGCTGAAGTCGGTGGCGCGCGAGGCGCCGTCGCTGCTGAAGACCCAGGCGGAGGTGGCCCGGCACTTCGTCGGCGACCGGCTGAAGCCGCCGGCCTCGGTGGAGGGGATCGCCCCCGGCGACGGCGCGGTGGTCCGCTCCGGCGGCAACCGGCTCGCGGTCCACCGCGACGAGGAGGGCGCGCTGCACGCCGTGTCGGCCCGCTGCACCCACCTCGGCTGCCTGGTCTCCTTCAACCGCGCCGAACGCGCCTGGGAGTGCCCCTGCCACGGCTCGCGCTTCGCGGTCGACGGTTCGGTGATCCAGGGCCCGGCGGTGAAACCGCTGGAGCGGCGCGAGCTGGAGTGACGGTCGGCAGGACGTGGTCCGACGGCGGGGCGCCGCCCGGGTGACCGTGCCGCCGTGCCACACGGCATATCACCATACAAACGGACATTCAGCTCTACGTTCGTACGGTGATCCTACGAGTACGCCGTATCACCGTCCTTTGTGCCCTGGCCGCGGCCCTCACCGCCTGCGGCACCGCGTCCGGAGACCGCCCGGCCCCGGCGGCCCGCCCCGCCTCCGGATCCCCCTCCTCCACGCGTCCGCCCGTGCTGACGCCGGGCCCCGGCGGGCTGACCCCGGTCTTCGAGCACGGCCCGCGCGACCGGGGCAAGACGGTCGCGTTCACCTTCGACGCCGACATGACCGCCGACGAGGGCCCCCGCGCGGCCTCCGGCGAGCACTTCGACAACCCCGGCCTGATCGGCGCGCTGCGCGCGCTGAAGGTGCCGGCGACCGTCTTCATGACCGGCCGGTGGGCCGACCAGTACCCGGCCGAGGCCCGCGCCCTGGGCCGCGACCCGGGGTTCGAGGTGGCCAACCACTCCTGGAGCCACTACGCCTTCACCGCCGACTGCTACGGCCTGCCGACCGTCGACGCCGGCCGGATGCGGGAGGACGTGCAGCGGGCGTACACCTCCCTCCGCGCGGCGGGCGTGCCGCACCCGATGCCGTACTTCCGTTTCCCCGGCGGCTGCTACGACCAGCCGGCGCTGCGCGCGCTCAGCGGGCTCGGGGTGACCGCGGTGCAGTGGGACGTGGTGAGCGGGGACGCGTTCGCCACGGACGCCGACGCGGTGGTCAAACAGGTGCTCGACGGGGTGAAACCGGGTTCGGTGGTCGTCATGCACTGCACCCGCAGCGCCGCCCCCACCACCGAGCGGGTCGTCCGCACGGTGGTACCGGAACTCCGCGCTCGCGGCTACCGGTTCGTGAAGGTCTCCGAGCTGATCGGCCAGACGGTCACGGGCCGCTGACGTCGTCCTACGCTGGAACCATGAGCGACGAGGACTACTGCACGATCACCGGGACGGTGAAGCCGGCGAAGGCGGACGGGCCGCCGTACGCGGAGTGCGTGCTCTGCCGGGAGCCGACGGAGTACCCGGAGTCGTACAAGGGCATCACGCTGTGCCCGGTCTGCGAGTGGCAGGAGGCGCAGCGCACCGCCTGCTCAGGGTGAGCGGCGCGCGCCGAGCCCGGCCGCCGCGGCGAAGGCGGCCGCCGTGAGCAAGGACGCGCCGGCCAGGGGCGGCAGCGGCGTCCGGCCGTCCGCGAGCCGGTGGGCAGGTCGCTGACGGCCGCCCGCGCCGGGGACCCTGGCGCGGACCGGGTGGCGCCCGGGGCCCGGCTCGGCGGGCCGTCCCCCGGCTCGGCTCGGCCGCCCTGGCCCGCGGCGCGGCGGCCCAGGCTCCCCCCTCCCCCGGCCCCGACGCCCCGGCGGCGGAGACCTGTACGCCCCGGAGCGGCCCGTCCCAAAGCGCTTCGAACCGCTCCCGGTCGATGCCGATCCCGGCCCGCCGTGCGCGGGCGACGACGACACCGACGCCCCCCTCGGAGGGGCCGGGACGATCGGGTGGCCGGTCCGCCGGTGCCGTGCCGGCAGGGCGTGCGCGAAGACCCACGGCAGCTCCAGTTTCGGCCTCCAACACCTCCACCTGCCGCAGAGAGAGCCGGGCGGCCCCGTTGGACGGGTTCCACAGCGTCTCGTCCCCGACGCCGAAGTACTGATCGCACCCCCCTCTCCGTGGGACAAGCAGGCGAGCGCGGCCGGCCGGCTCGTCGCCGTCGCCGGAATTCCCTCCGCGCGGCCCGCGCGTTGATCGGCCCGCCGACGACTTCGTAGGCTGGGCTCCCGTGAGCCACGATCCAGCCCCCTCCAGTGACAGCCCCTCCCGGCCCGGACACGACCCACGGCCCGGACACGACCCCCGGGACGAGGCGCCCCAGTTCGTGCTGCCGCTCGTCGTCCGGATGGAGCGCGACGCCCCGCCCGCCCGTACCGACGCGCTGGAGACGTCCGCCCGGGCCGTCCTCGTGCTGCTCGGCGACGACCGGGCGCGGGGCGACGGCGAGTGGGCCGAGGCGGTGCGCGGCTGGGAGGACGCCCGGATCCGCAAGGTGGTCCGGCGGGCCCGCGGCGCCGAGTGGCGGCGCGCCGGGGCGCTGCCCGGCATCACGGTGACCGGCAAGTCCGCGGAGGTCCGGGTCTTCCCGCCGATCCCGCTGGACGGCTGGCCGAAGGACCTGGCCAAGCTCCAGGTGTCGGGCACCGAACTGGACGACCCCGAGCCGCCCCTCCCCGCCGACCCGGCCGACGGACCGGTGCTCTGGCTCAACCCCGATCTGGACATGTCGGCCGGCAAGGCCATGGCCCAGACCGGCCACGGCGCCCAACTGGCCTGGTGGGCGCTGCCGGACGCCGACCGTGCCGCCTGGCGCGACACGGGTTACGCCCTCACCGTCCGTACGGCCGCCCCGGCCGACTGGGCCCGGCTGACGGCCGGCGGCCTGCCCGTGGTCCGGGACGCGGGCTTCACCGAGATCGCCCCGGGCTCGTGCACGGTGGTGGCGGACCATCCGGCGCTGCGCCGGGACGCCTCCCCCGCCGGTCCGTGAACCGCGCGCCCGCACGCGGGCCCGGGGCGCAGGAGGTCCCGGCGGCACCGCTCCGGGCGCCGGGCCCTGCCGGAGAGTCCACCCACGGGTGCGGTCGGCCGGAACCTCAAATGTTGCTCTGAACGCGTCGGGGAGGGGGTTCGCGGCGGCGGGGCGGGGCCATACCTCCCTCACTCGACGCACGAGCACAGCCGAGGAGGGGGAGGCAGCATGCGGCGACTGGGGACCGGGATCGGATGGCGGCCGGAGATCGCGGACGCCGTGGAGCGCATGCCGGGCATCGACTGGGTGGAGGTCGTGGCGGAGAACGTCTGCCCCGGCCACCTCCCCGCCTCGCTGCTGCGGCTGCGCGAACGCGGGGTGACGGTGGTCCCGCACGGCGTCTCCCTCGGCCTCGGCGGTGCGGACCGTCCCGACGAGGGGCGGCTGACGGCACTCGCCGAACGGGCCGAGGCTCTCGGCGCACCGCTGGTCACCGAGCACATCGCCTTCGTCCGGGCGGGCGGCGCGCTCACCGCCTCCCCCCGCCTGGAAGCCGGCCACCTGCTGCCCGTGCCACGCACCCGGGACGCCCTGGACGTGCTGTGCGAGAACGTCCGGATCGCCCAGGAGGCGCTGCCGGTGCCGCTGGCCCTGGAGAACATCGCCGCGCTGTTCTCCTGGCCGGGCGAGGAGCTGACCGAGGGGCGGTTCCTGTCCGAACTGGTCGAACGGACCGGCGTACGGCTGCTGATCGACGTCGCCAACCTGCACACCAACCACGTCAACCGGGGCGAGGACCCGGCCGAGGCGCTGGCCGCGCTGCCCCTGGAGGCGCTCGCCTACGTCCATGTCGCGGGCGGCTTCGAGCGCGACGGCGTCTGGCACGACAGCCACGCGCATCCCGTGCCGCGCCCGGTGCTCGACATCCTCACCGGCCTCGCCGCGCGCACCGAGCCGCCCGGGGTGCTCCTTGAGCGGGACGAGAACTTCCCGGAACCGGCCGAGCTGGAGCGGGAGCTGGCGGCCGTCGGGGGCGCGGTCACCGCCGGCCGGGCGCGCGCGGCACGGGCCGCGGTGGCCGGGGGTACGGCGACGCCGGGCGCCGCCGGCGACGGGGCGCGGGGTGTCGGGGTCCTCGCGCGGCCGGTGGCCGGTGCGCGGGAGCGGGTCGGGGTGGCGCAGACCGCCGTGCTGTCGGCCCTGGTGGCGGGGACGCCGGTGCCGGAGGGGTTCGACCGGGTGCGGATGGGGGTGCAGGCGCGGGCGCTCGCGGCGAAGCGGGCGGGCGTGGTGGCGAAGGTGGCACCCGAGCTGCCGGTGATCCTGGGGGCGGGGTACCGGGAGGCGTTCCTGGAGTACGCCCGGCAGCGGCCGATGCGGGGCGGGTACCGGCAGGACGCGCTGGACTTCGCGGGGCACCTGCTGAAGCTGGGGCGGCCGGCGCACGCGGGGGTGCGGCGGGAGCTGCGCGACTGGTGGCTGGACCGGGCCGGGCCGGCGCCCCGGAAGCGGGGGCTCGCGGCACGGGTGCTGCGGCGGCCCCGCAACCACGGGTAGAGCCGCCGGAGGGGTGCGGGGGACCCTGAGCGCCCGGGAGGGACGGCGCGGCTGCCAGTACTATGCCAACCCCGCACCACCCACTCCCGAGCAGGCACCATGCGACCGCGACCCCCGATCAACGGCCGAGGCACAGTCAGCGGCACCGGACTCCTCATCACCGCCCTCGCGGCCACGCTCGTCGCGCTGCTCGTCCCGCTGTGGTCGTACGCCGACCGGCAGGACCCGGCGAGCGCGAGCGTGCTGAGCGCGCGGACGGTGACGACGCCGTACGGCCCGATGTCCGGCCAGGACCGGGACTTCGTCACCAAGGTCCGGCTGGCCGGGCTGTGGGAGCTGCCCGCCGGGGAGCTGGCGCAGCGCAAGGGGACCACGCCGGCGGTCCGCACGGCCGGCCGGCACCTCGTCGACGGCCACACCTCCCTGGACGCCCACGTCCGGACCGTCGCCACCCAGCTCGGCGTGGCCCTGCCCAACGAGCCGAACGCGCAGCAGAAGCAGTGGCTCGCCACCTTGGAGGCGGCGCGGGGCCAGGACTTCGACCGCCGGTTCGCCGAGCTGCTGCGGCTCGCGCACGGCCGGGTGTTCTCCCTGGTCGCACAGGTCCGGGCGGGCACCCAGAACACCCTGGTCCGCGATCTCGCCGACGACGCCAACGCGACCGTCCTCGACCACATCAGGGTCCTGGAGGCGACCGGGTACGTCGACTTCGCCGCGCTGGCCAGGGATCTGGCGGCCTCCGCGAGCCCGGTGCCGACCCCGCCGGAGGTCGAACCGGGCGCCGCCGTACCGGTCGCGCCGTCGCCCACCGAGACGTACTCCCTGCCGCCCGCCGCCTCCAGCCCGCCGCCGGCGACGGACACTCCCTGACCGGGCCTCGCGGGAAACGGAACGTCACATCCCGGCAACACTCCGTCCGTATCGTGAACAGGGCATGGCGTTCCCGCGGGCCGCTGGCATAGAAACACGTCATGTTCTGGGTCCTTCTCCTGCTCCTGGCCTGGGCTTTCGCCGGTACGGCCTGCACCCGGCTGTGCCTGGCGGCCCTTCGCGCGGCAACCGTGGACGCGCGCTCCCCGTTGGCCGACGAGGAGCGCGCTCTGACGCTGTACGAGGCGGCCTTCCTCTCCGGCGGCCCGGCCCGGGTCGCCGACGTGACCCTGGTCTCCATGGCCCGGCAGCGCCGGCTGCTGCTCGCGCACACCGGCTGGGCCACGGTCGTGGACCCACGGGGGCGGGACGAGATGGAGCGGTCGGTCATAGGGGCGATAGGGCCCGAGGGGCAGTCGCGGATCGCGCCCGTGCGGACGCGGGCGGCCGGCGCGGAGGCCGTGCGCCGGCTGGCGGACGGGCTGGTGCGCGCCGGTCTCGCGGTGCCCGAGGGCGCGGGGACGACCGTCGGGGCCGCCGTCCGCCGGGTGCGGGCCGCCGCGGTCGCCGTGACCGCGCTGGGTGTGACCGCGCTGCTGCTGCCCGTTCAGACCGGTACACCGCGCCCGCTGGTGGGCGCCTGGTTCGCGCTGCCCCTCACGCTGTCGCTGAGCTGCCTGGCCATCGCCCGGTTCGAGGTGCATCCCTATTCGCGCTGGGCCTCCCCGGCCGGGCAGCGGCTGCTGAGCGCGCTGGCCGGCGGGCCGGCCGGTGACGAGCGGTCGTTCCTCACCTCCGTCGCCGTACGCGGCGTCCGCGCCGTCGGCGAACCGGAGCTGCGCGCCGCCTTCACCCACCGCGACCAGCCCTGGCGGGAGTGAAGGCGGCACCTTCGGGGGCGCATCGGGGGCATTGGGGCCGACACCGGCCGGGTGGTGCTTGCCTTCCCCCACAGCCGACCGAAACATCCCTTCTGTGGGCGCCGGGCCGTGGCAGCCGTGCCATCGCCGCCGCGCACCGAAGGGACACGCGATGAAAGCCGCCGCCCTCTACTCGGCCGCCGGTTCCCTGCTCCTGACCGCCCTGGCCGCGGCCCCGGCGGGCGGCACCCCCGGCGTCCCGGGCAGCCCCGGCGCCCCCGGTGCGGCCGAGCTGCGCGGCACCGCGGTGGCCGTGGCCCGCGCCCGGGCGGCCGGCATCGACTTCGGCCCGTGCTCCGCCGCCGACGTACCGAACGCCCCGGCCGGCGTGCGGTGCGGCACGGTGGCGGTCCCCCTCGACTACGCCGACCCGGAGGGCGAGCAGATCCGGCTGACCGTCAGCCGGGCCCCGGCCACCGGGAAGGACCCGCACAACAGCAAGCGGAAGGTGCCCCGGCAGGGCGCCCTGCTCTTCAACCCGGGCGGCCCGGGCGCCTCCGGCATGTACTTCCCGCTGATCGGCCGGATCCCCCAGTGGAAGCGGATCGCCGCCGCCTACGACCTGGTCGGCTACGCGCCGCGCGGGGTGGGCCGGTCGGCGCCGCTGTCCTGCGAGGACCCGCAGCGCTTCTTCAAGGGCCCGACCGCGTCCCCGGTGCACCCCTCGGAGGCGTACAAGCGTCAGCGCGTCGCCCAGGCGAAGGCGTACGCGCGCGGCTGCGCCCGGCGGTCCGGGAGCGGGCTGCGGTTCTACACCTCGCTGAACAACGCCCGGGACCTGGACGTCCTGCGGGCGGCGCTGGGCGAGGACCGGCTGACCTTCGTGGGAGCGTCGTACGGCACCTACTTCGGCGCGCTGTACGCGGCGATGTTCCCCTCGCACGTGCGCCGCATGGTGCTGGACTCGGCGGTGAACCCGGACCCGGAGAGGATCTGGTACCGCAGCAACCTGGACCAGTCGGCGGCCTTCGAGGAGCGCTGGGCGGACTTCCGCGACTGGATCGCCCGGCACGACGACGTGTACCGGCTCGGCACCACGCCCGCGCGGGTGCAGCACAGCTACGACACCGCGCGCGAGCGGCTGGCGGGGAAGGCGGCGGGCGGGAAGGTCGGCCCCGGCCAGCTGCAGAACGCGTTCCTGACGGCCGGGTACTACGACGCCTACTGGCCGAGCCGGGCGGCGGCCCTCTCGGCGTATCTGCGCGGAGACCCGAAGCCGCTGGTCCGGCTGGCCGCGCCCAGCACGGAGACGGCCGTCGAGGCGGAGAACGCCGCCGCGGTGTACACGGCCGTGGAGTGCAACGACGCGCCCTGGCCGGAGGACTGGGCGGTGTGGGACCGCGACAACACCCGGCTCGCCCGGGTGGCGCCGTTCGAGACCTGGGACAACGCGTGGATGAACCTGCCCTGCGCCTACTGGCCGGTGCCCCGCCGGCAGCCGCTGGACGTGCGGACCGGGCCCGGTGAGCTGCCGCCGGTGCTGATCCTGGCGGCCGAGCGGGACGCCGCCGCGCCGTACCAGGGCGCGCTGGAGATGAACCGGCGGCTGTCCGGCTCGGTGCTGGTGACCGAGCGGGACGCGGGGACGCACGGGGTCGGGGGCGGGCCCAACGCGTGCGTCAACGGGTACCTGGACGCGTACCTCCTGGAGGGCCGCGTCCCGGCGCGGCACGCGTCGTGCGCGCCGCGCCCGGAGCCGGTCGCGGTCGCCGCCGGCGGATCGGCCGGCAAAGAGGCTCGGCGGGACGCCCTCAAGGGCAAGGCCCTCCGGCGTTAGGCCGCCGGAAGCCTACGCCAGGCCCGCCACCAGTTCCCCGATGTCCTTGCGGCGGCCCGTGAAGAACGGGATCTCCTCGCGGACGTGCCTGCGGGCCTCGGAGGCGCGGAGGTGGCGCATGAGGTCGACGATGCGGTACAGCTCGTCGGCCTCGAAGGCCAGGATCCACTCGTAGTCGCCGAGGGAGAACGAGGCGACCGTGTTGGCGCGGACGTCGGGGTAGCCGCGGGCCATCTTGCCGTGGTCGGCGAGCATGCGGCGGCGGTCCTCGTCGGGCAGCAGGTACCAGTCGTAGGAGCGCACGAAGGGGTAGACGCTCACGTAGTTGCGGGGCGTCTCGTCGGCGAGGAACGCCGGGATGTGCGCGCGGTTGAACTCGGCCGGGCGGTGCAGCGCCATGTTCGACCACACGGGCGTGAGCGCGCGGCCCAGCCTGGTGCGGCGGAAGAGGTTGTACGCCTCCTGGAGCTGGTCACTGGTCTCGGCGTGCCACCAGATCATCAGGTCGGCGTCGGCGCGCAGGCCGGAGACGTCGTAGGTGCCGCGGATCGTCACGTCCTTGGCGGCGAGCTGGTCGAACAGCTCCTGGACCTCGTCGGCGTATCCCGCGCGGTCCTCCGGCAGCACGTCCTTCAGCTTGAAGACCGACCAGAGGGTGTAGCGGATGACCTCGTTGAGGTCCTTGGCCAGCTTGCCCTTGTTCGGGATCCTGCCGGACTCGGTGGTGGGGGCGTCGTCACTCATGGTCCCTATTCTCCCGCTCCGCCGTGCAGGCTCTGCACCGGGTTGGCGGTCAGCTCGGTCATTCCCGTCAGGTCGCCGGCGAGCTGGTCCACCGCCGCGTACGCGCTCGCGATGCAGGCGGGGATGCCCACGCCGTCGTACTGCGCGCCGCACACCGCGAGCCCGGGCAGCTTGGCGACGTGCTCGCGGATCCGGGCCACGCGCGCGTGGTGGCCCACCGGGTACTGGGGCAGGCCGTCGGTCCAGCGGGTGACCCGGGTCCGCAGCGGCGCCGCGTCCAGGCCGGTGGCCTCGCGCAGGTCACGGCGGGAGACCTCCACCAGGTCGGCGTCGTCCCGGCCGAGGATCTCCGTCTCGCCGTGGCGGCCCACGGACGTGCGCAGGACGACCACGTCCGGGTCCTCCTCGGCGATCCAGCCCCACTTCTGGGAGGCGAAGGTGGAGGCCTTGATGGTGCGGCCGTCGACGGGCGGCACCAGGAAGCCACTGCCTTCGGGCAGGCGCAGGCCGGCGCGCCGGTAGGCGAGGGTGATCAGGGCCATCGAGGCGTACTCGACGGCGGACAGCTCGGCGGCGGCCCCCGGGGACTCGGCGCGCAGCAGCCCGGCGGCGGCCGGGGCGGGGACGGCGACGATCACGGCGTCGGCGTGCAGCACGCGCTCACCGGTGCCGATCCGCCAGCCGCCGGCCGGGTCCCGGCGCAGCTCCCGCGCGGGTGTCCCGGTGAGGATCTCGCCGCCCCGCGCGCGCACCGACGCGGCGACCGCGAGCGGCAGTCGCCCGACGCCGCCGGCGATGCCCGTGAAGACCGGCCCGGTCTGCTGCTGCGCGGCGGCCTTCGCCTGGATCTCCCGGACGCCCTCGGTGAGGGAGGTGTGGGTGCGCGCGGCCTGGAAGAGCTGGGGGACGGCCGAGCGCATCGAGATGCGGTAGGCGTCGCCCGCGTAGACACCGCCGAGCAGGGGTTCGACCAGGCGGTCGACGACCTCGCGGCCGAGCCGGGCCGCCACGTACTCCCCCACGGCCACGTCGTCGCCGGTCTCCGTGCGGGGCAGGTCGGCATCGCGGTCGACACGGGCCAGCCCCTCGTCGGAGAGGACGCCGGAGAGCGCGGCGGCGGTGCCCGGCACGCCCATGACGTGGCCCTTGGGCATGGGCCGCAGGGCGCCCCGGGTCCAGATCGCGGCGGTCGCGGTGGCCGGCGGCTGCAGCGCCTCGCCGAGACCCGCCTCGCGCGCGAGCGTCACCGCCTCGGGGCGGCGGGCGAGCATGGACTCGGCGCCCAGGTCGACCCGCACGCCGGCGATCTCGCCGGGCAGCAGCTTGCCGCCGACGCGGTCGCCGGCCTCCAGCACGGTCACGTGCGCTCCGCGCCCCAGCAGCCGGTGCGCGGCGGCCAGCCCTGCGATGCCGGCCCCGATCACGACGACGTGCCCCAAGCTCCTACCCGTTGCGCTCATGCCCCCACTCTCTCAGACCCCACCGACACTCCCGCCGGGAGGCGGTGAGCGTCACGGGTCCGGACCGTGACCGGTACCGAACCGCCGCCGCCAAACGTTTCCGCATCCGCCCCCGCCGTCGAAAAACCCTCACCGCACGCATCCCCGGGGGTACCGCCCATGCGCACGCCCCGCACCGCCACCACCGCCCACTCGGCCCCGCACCGCCACCACCGCCCACTCGGCCCGGACCACCGGCACCGCCCGCTCCATCCGGGCCCTCACGGCGATCCGGCTCGCCGCGTCCCTGGCGCTCGCCGGGTGCGGCGGCGCGGACGGCTCGCGCGGCGGTTCCGCCAAGGCCGCCTCGGGCTCCCGGACCCAGCCGGCCGGCGCCCCCGGTGGAGGGGCGGACGACGACAACGGGAAGACCTCGCGCACGACCCCCGTGACCGCCCCGGGCTCGGTCGTCCGGACCGCCTCCCTCACCGTCGAGGCCGAGGACGTGCCCAGGGCTCTGGCGGCGGCCCGCAGGACCGCCGACGAGGCGGGCGGCTTCGTCGGCGGGGAGACGACGAGCCGGGACGCCGGCGGCCACGAGCGCGCCCGGGTGGTGCTGCGCGCGCCCACCGAGCGGTACGACGAGGTCCTCGACGGCCTCCGGGGCACGGGCCGGGCCCGCGTCTGGCCCGCGCCCGCGACGACCGCGCTCGGCCCGCTGCCGTGGGCCGTCCCGCCCCGGGCCGAGCCGGGCCGGGCCCGGCGGAGGAGACCGGGCGGGACTGAAATGCCCGCGGCCCGTAGCGTGTTCCCATGAGCATGAGCGAGGGGCGGGACGGCAGGGAACGGCTGGTCGTGATCGGCGGCGACGCCGCGGGCATGTCGGCGGCGTCGCAGGCACGGAGGCTGAAGGACCCCGGGGAGCTGGAGATCGTGGCGTTCGAGCGCGGCCACTTCACCTCCTTCTCGGCGTGCGGGATCCCGTACTGGGTGGGTGGCGAGGTCCCCGAACGAGACCGGCTCATCGCCCGGACGCCCGAGGAGCACCGCGCGCGCGGGATCGATCTGCGGCTGCGCACCGAGGTCACGGAGATCGACGTGCCCGGGCAGCGGGTCCGCGCGCGTGACGTCGATTCCGGCGCCGAGTCCTGGACGCCGTACGACAAGCTCGTCATCGCCACCGGCGCCCGCCCGGTCCGCCCCGACCTGCCCGGCGCGGACGCCCCCGGCGTGCACGGGGTGCAGACGCTGGACGACGGGCAGGCCCTGCTGGACACGCTGGCCGGTGCCGAGGGACGCAGGGCGGTGGTCGTGGGCGCCGGCTACATCGGTGTCGAGATGGCCGAGGCGCTGATCAACCGGGGCTTCGAGGTGACGGTCGTCAACCGCGGCAAGGAGCCCATGTCGACGCTCGACCCGGACATGGGCCGGCTGGTGCACCGGGCCATGGAGGGCCTCGGCATCACCATGGTCGACGACGCCGAGGTCACCAAGCTGCTCACCGGCGAGGACGGCCGGGTGCGGGCGGTGGCCACGGCGGACGCCGAGTACCCCGCGGACGTGGTGGTCCTGGGCATCGGCGTCCGCCCGGAGACCGCCCTCGCCCGCGCGGCCGGGCTGCCGCTCGGCGCCCACGGGGGGCTGCTCACCGACCTCGCGATGCGGGTGCGCGGGCACGAGAACATCTGGGCGGGCGGCGACTGCGTGGAGGTGCTCAACCTGGTCTCCGGACAGGTGCAGTACGTGCCGCTCGGCACCCACGCCAACAAGCACGGCCAGGTCATCGGCACCAACGCCGGCGGTGGTTACGCCACCTTCCCGGGGGTCGTCGGCACGGCGGTCAGCAAGGTCTGCGACCTGGAGATCGCCCGGACCGGGCTGCGCGAGAAGGACGCCCGCCGTGCCGGCCTGCGCTTCGAGACGGTCACCGTCGAGTCGACCAGCCGTGCCGGCTACTACCCCGGTGCCGCCCCCATGACGGTCAAGATGCTCGCCGAGTCCCGCACCGGTCGGCTGCTCGGCGTGCAGATCGTCGGCCGGGAGGGGGCGGCGAAGCGGGTCGACATCGCTGCGGTGGCGCTCACCGCGCAGATGACGGTGGAACAGATGACCGCCCTGGACCTGGGCTACGCCCCGCCGTTCTCACCGGTGTGGGACCCGGTGCTGGTGGCGGCGAGGAAGGCGGCGGCGAAGGTACGGGCGGGCCTGCCGGCCTGACGGGGCACGGGGAACGCCGCGACGGGCCACGGAGGCACCGCGCACGCCCCACGGTGAACCACGGCGGCCCCCGCACCCCGCGACGAGCCACGGCCCGGGCCCCCGGGGGGCGCCTAGGTGTGTTGTCCCGGAACGTTGGTGACACGCGTGCTGGGTGCTTGAACAGGTGAGGGCCTTCTGGGTTCGGTGTGGATTGCGACATCTACCG